>NZ_JANQCW010000001.1:0-152473 GCF_024723635.1 Campylobacter sp. W0066.1
TTATCTTTAATAAATTGTGCTTCTTTTAAATTCATTTCTTGATGAGCAGGTATGCTAAGTTCAGCTTTATAAAAATTATCCGCATTTTCTAAGAATAAATTTCCATATAAGTTTTTATAATAACTAAACTCATAAGTAGGCTTATAATGCACTTGTACACCTATGCCCAAATTTAATAATTTTTCAAAAATAATCTCTTTTTGGCAATAAAACTCAGGAAAAAGCAAAATAGGATATAAATGTCTTGAGCTTTTTTTATAATCTTTGATTTTTATAGTGCTAAAATAAGGATTTTTTTCAAATTCTTTATCGTAAAAACTTGTGATGATTTCTCTTTTTTCTAGCATATTATCAAGTTTTTTAAGTTGATTTATACCCAAAGCACAAGCTACATCGCTTAAACGATAATTATAGCCTAGTTCAATCATATCACTATTCCAAAGCCTTTTTTTGACTATGCCATGACTTCTTAAAAGCTTAATTTTTGAGATTAATTCCTCATCATTGCTAACAACCGCACCACCCTCAAAGGTTGTAATAGGTTTAACCGGATGAAAAGAAAATATGCTCAAATCCCCCATAGAGCCTACTTTTTGATCTTTATAAATAGCACCTAGAGCATGACTTGCATCATCAATTAGTGGGATGTTGTGTTGTTTAGCTAAGGCTAAAATTTCATCCATTTCTACACTATTTCCCGCAAAATCAACCACGCAAATTGCTCCTATATTAGAGCTATCTTGGCTCAGTCTTAAAGCAAGTTTTTTCTCATCAATATTTCCATCGCTTTTTACATCTATAAACTCAACCCTAGCACCTGCCATTAAAGCTGCATTTGCAGTTGCAGCAAAGGTAATGGGGGTTGTTAAGACAATTTTTTCTTTTACATCTAAAGATAAATACGCAAGGTGTAAAGCAGAAGTAGCTGAATTTAGCACGCAAGCATATTTTACACCTACATATTCACAAAGGGCTTGTTCAAATTCTTCAACCTTTTTTCCACCGGTTAAAAAATCATCTTTTAAAGCCTCACAAACTACTTTTATGTCTTGTTCGTCAATATTTTGATGAGAATAAGTTATCATTTTTCAAGCTCTGTATGATTTATTATATTTAAAAGCTCTTCTTGGCTAATCCATGATGGATTATTATCAGAGCTATAAGAAAAGCCATTAGAAACTTTTTTTCCTTTTTGTCCTTTTGCATTTATACTAAAATCAACATTAATATTATTAAATTGAATACTTGGACTAATAGCATAATAATTTTCAAATTCATAAGTTAAATGACTATCATCACTTGAAATCATAATTTCATGTAGTTTTTCACCCGCTCTTATACCTATGATTTTATGAGCTAAATTAGGAGCCATAGTTTTAGCTAAATCTACAATTTTCATAGAAGGAATTTTTGGTACGAAAATTTCCCCTCCATGCATATAAGCAAAATTATTCAGCACGAAATCAACCCCATCTTCTAAAGATATCCAAAATCTTGTCATTCTCTCATCTGTGATAGGAAGCTCTTTAGCGCCTTCATTGATTAGTTTTTTAAAAAATGGTATAACAGAGCCTCTTGAGCCCACTACATTACCATATCTTGTAACGCTAAATTTAGTATGAGAATTTCCTGCGATGTTGTTTGCTGCTACAAAAAGCTTATCACTTGCAAGCTTTGTAGCTCCGTATAAATTAATAGGATTGCATGCTTTATCGGTTGAAAGAGCGATACATTTTTCTACATTATTTTCCAAACACGCATCGATTACATTTTGTGCTCCATGGATATTAGTTTTTATACATTCCATTGGATTATATTCTGCAATTGGCACATGTTTCATAGCAGCTGCATGAATGACAAAATCAACATCTTTCATTGCTATGCTTAATCTTTCTTTATCTCTTACATCACCTATAAAATAACGCATACAATCATCGTTAAATTTTCTTGCCATTTCAAATTGTTTTAACTCATCTCTTGAATAAATGATGATTTTTTTGGGTTTGTATTTTTGAAGTAAAGTTTTAGTATAAGTTTTTCCAAAACTTCCTGTGCCACCGGTGATTAAAATGCTTTTTCCATTAAACATATATATTTTCCTATTACTTGACTAAGTTTTTATATCGGCTGAAAATAAAATTATTTTAAAATTCTTGGTAAAGTTATACCTGTTTGAGCTTGATATTTACCTTTTTTATCAGCATATGTTACATCACAAGGCTCATCTCCTTGTAAAAATAAAACTTGAGCTATACCTTCATTAGCATAAATTTTAGCAGGTAGTGGGGTTGTGTTTGAAATTTCTATAGTGATATGTCCTTCAAAACCTGGCTCAAAAGGAGTTACATTTACTATGATGCCACATCTTGCATAAGTGCTTTTGCCAAGACAAATTGCTAAAACATCATTTGGTATTTTAAAATACTCAACCGTTCTTGCAAGCGCGAAAGAATTTGCAGGTACTATACATACATCACCTACAAAATCTACTACATTTTCTTCTACAAAATTCTTAGGATCTACAACAGTGGAATTTACATTAGTAAAAATCTTAAATTCTCTTCCAACTCTTATATCATATCCATAGCTTGAAAGCCCATAACTAACTATACCTTTACCTATATTTGCTTCACAAAATGGCTCTATCATATTGTGTTCTAATGCCATTTTTTTGATCCAATTATCTGCTTTTAAGCCCATTTTTGTCCTTTATAATTAAAGTGAATTTTTAAATTATATCTTAAAATAAAAGTAAAAAATAAATAATTGAAGTTATTTTTAGTATTTTTATATATAATTATAAATTAAGTCTTATAAACAAGGAGAATATATGACAAAAGAAGAAATCAAAGAACTAATGCAACTTTTTGCAGAAGCAAATATAAGCAAGATTAAAATAAAAGAACAAGATGGATTTGAAATAGAACTTGAAAGAGATATGTGTTGTGAATTACCAGCTCCAGCTCCTGTTGCTCCAGCTCCACAACCAATTAATGTAAATGTAGTTAATGAAACCAAAGCAAGCTCAAACTCTTCTAATAAACCAACTATCAACAGTCCTATGGTAGGTACTTTCTATCAAGCTCCAAGCCCAGGTGCAGCACCTTTTGCTAAAGCAGGACAAACTATTAAAAAAGGAAGTACTATAGCAATTATTGAAGCAATGAAAATCATGAATGAAATCGAAGCTGAATATGATTGTAGGATAGTAGAAGTATTAGTTGCAGATGGTCAGCCTGTAGAATTTGGTATGCCTTTATTTGTGGTGGAGAAATTATAAAATGGAAATTAAAAAAGTTTTAATAGCAAATCGTGGAGAAATTGCATTAAGAGCTTTAAGAACTGTAAAAGAAATGGGAAAAAAAGCAATTTGTGTGTATTCTACTGCAGATAAAGATGCTTTGTATTTAAAATATGCTGATGCGAGTATTTGTATAGGAAATGCTAGAAGTTCAGAAAGCTACCTTAACATTCCAGCTATTATAAGTGCAGCTGAAATTAGCGAAGCTGATGCTATTTTTCCAGGGTATGGATTTTTAAGTGAAAATCAAAATTTTGTCGAAATTTGTGCAAAACATAATATCAAATTCATAGGCCCTTCAGTAGCTGCTATGGCACTAATGAGTGATAAAAGTAAAGCAAAACAAGTAATGCAAAGAGCAGGTGTGCCTGTAATCCCAGGAAGCGATGGAGCTTTAGGTGGGGTTGAAGCAGCTAAAAAACTTGCTAAAGAAATAGGCTATCCTGTGATTTTAAAAGCAGCAGCAGGTGGTGGTGGCCGTGGTATGCGTGTAGTTGAAGATGAAAAAGATTTGGAAAAAGCTTATTGGTCAGCAGAAAGTGAAGCTATGAGTGCTTTTGGTGATGGCACTATGTATATGGAAAAATACATCCAAAACCCACGTCACATAGAAGTGCAAATCATAGGAGATAGCTTTGGTAACGTGATACATTTGGGTGAGAGAGATTGCTCTATGCAAAGACGCCATCAAAAGCTTATAGAAGAATCTCCTGCAATTTTACTAGATGAAAAAACAAGAGCAAGACTTCATGAAACAGCAGTAAAAGCTGCTAAGGCTATTGATTATGAGGGTGCGGGAACTTTTGAGTTTTTAGTGGATAAAAATTTAGATTTTTATTTTATCGAGATGAATACGCGCTTGCAAGTTGAGCATTGTGTGAGTGAGATGGTAAGTGGGGTGGATATTATCGAGCTTATGATTAAAGTAGCAGAAGGGTATCCTTTGCCAAAACAAGAAGAAATTAAACTTAAGGGTCATTCTATAGAATGTAGAATCACTGCCGAAGATTCTAAAACTTTCTTACCTTGTCCAGGTAAAATCACAAAATATGTAGCTCCAGCAGGACGCAATGTAAGAATGGAAAGCCATTGCTATCAAGATTATAGTGTACCTCCTTATTATGATTCTATGATTGGAAAATTAGTTGTATGGGGAGAAGATAGAAACACGGCTATAGCTAAAATGAAAATAGCCTTGCAAGAGCTTATTGTAGGTGGGATAAAAACAACTAAAGATTTTCATTTAGCGATGATGGATAATGCAGATTTTATCAATAATAATTATGATACAAATTATCTTTCAAGACATTAATTAAGATAGGTTTTAAACCTATCTTAATTCTTCTATATGAGCATTTGCTCTTATTTTATCAAGATGATTTTTTAAGGCTTGTTCTTTTTGAGTTAGGGTATAGACATTGCTAACTTGATCTTTGATTAAGTCAAATTCGATAGGATTTTTACCATATTTTTCTTTTACAAAATACACTATATAAGCATTTTCGCCATTTAACACTGGAGTAAATTCTCCTATTTTGGTATTATTTAACAAAGCAAGTAATCTTGGATCTAAACTAGTTGCATTTAAACTAATGGCTTTTGATTTAATTTGAGAATTTTTATACATAGGATTTTGTGCAAGCTGTTGTAAAAGTTCTGGATTAGTAGAATTATAAACAACTAAGTCTATATTTGAAAAAGTGCTAAATTTATCAAGATTACTTTCATAAAAATGTTTTAGTGTTTCATCATCGATATTGATTTTTGCATTTTGCATTATACTTCTATAAAGTTTTTCTCTTTCAAGATCTTTTTTAATTTTGTTTTTAAAAACTTCAAAACTTAAACCATCTTTTTCTATCTTTGATTGCAAACCATTAATGTCAGTTTTATTGCCTTTTGCTATTTGGGCTAATTTTTCATTGAGTTCAAAAGTACTTACATAAATTCCTAGTTTTTTAGCTTCACTTTGTTGAATTTTATCATCTACTAAAAATGCTATAGCTTTTTGTCTATCGTTGGTTTTTAATTCTTTCATGGTTTGTTCTATATCATAAAGAGTAATAGGTTGATTTTCTACTACCATTGCTACGCCACCAAGAGTTTGAGCATATAAAATATTTGCAGCAAAACAACAAGATATTAAAAATTTTCTCATATAAAACCTTTATTTAAGTGTAAATATAGCATTATAACAATAAAAATTTAAAAAAGGTAAAAATATGCAAGAAATCACAACGCGTTTTGCTCCTTCTCCAACAGGATATTTGCACATAGGAGGGCTTAGAACGGCTTTATATAATTATCTTTATGCAAGAAAAAATAAGGGTAAATTTTTATTGCGTATTGAAGATACGGATTTAAAAAGAAATTCACAAGAAGCTACACAAGCTATTATAGAAGCATTTAAATGGTGTGGGCTTGATTATGATGGGACGATTGAGTATCAATCTCAAAGATTCGATATTTATAAAAAATACATTCAAAAATTATTAGATGAGGGTAAGGCTTATTATTGTTATATGAGCAAAGAAGAGCTTGATGAGTTAAGAGCTAAGCAAGAAGCAGCCAAAGAGCGCCCAAAATACGATGGTAGATATAGAGATTTTAAAGGAACTCCCCCAAGTGGTATTGAGCCTGTGGTGCGTATAAAAGCACCACAAAGTGGAGAGATCAAATTTATAGATGGTATTAAAGGCGAGGTTAGTTTTAAGGCTGAAGATATATTAGATGATTTTGTAATTGCAAGAAGCGATGGTAGCCCAATTTATAATTTAACCGTTGTAATTGATGATGCTCTAATGGGTGTGAGTGATGTTATAAGAGGGGATGATCATTTATCAAATACTCCAAAACAAATCGTTCTTTATGAGGCACTAGGCTTTAAAATACCTAAATTTTATCATGTGGCTATGATACATGGCGAAGATGGTAAAAAACTTTCTAAGCGTCATGGAGCAACTGATGTGATGGAGTATAAAAATATGGGGATTTTACCTCAAGCCCTGCTAAATTTCTTAGTGCGTCTTGGTTGGAGCCATGGCGATGATGAAATTTTTTCTTTAGAAAGTATGCAAGAGCTTTTTGATCCAAATCATATTAATAAAAGTGCTTCTTGCTATAATTTTAAAAAGCTAGAATGGCTTAATGCTCATTATATTAAAACCTTGCCTTTTGAAGAAATCAATAGACAATTAAAAGATTTAGGTTTTGATTTAAGTCAGTATGAAAAAGCAGGCTTTTTGCTAGATATGTTAAGAGAGAGAGCTAAAACCTTGCATGATATTATTAGCGGGGCCAAAGTGTTACTAAATGACCCAAAAGAATATGATCAAAAGGCTGTAGATAAATTTCTTAATGTAACAAATTTAACTTATTTGGAAAAATACGCTATGGTTTTAAATGAGCAAAAAAATGCTTGTGAATTTGAAGAATTAACTAATCAATTCTTAGAAGAAAATAATCTTAAGTTAAAAGATCTAGCTCAAGCCATACGCATTGCACTCACTGGAAGCTCGGTAAGTCCTAGTATATTTGAAGTATTAGAATTTTTAGGAGTGCAAAAAGCTAAGCTTAGAATAGAAAATTTACTAACTTACATGAAGGAGAAATAATGAATTTAAAAGAAGAGGCTTTAGAGTACCACCTAGGTGGTAAAGTAGATATTATTGCTAGAAAGCCTATGGATAGTGCGCATGATTTGTCTTTAGCTTATTCTCCAGGGGTTGCTGAACCTTGTGTTGAGATAGCAAAAGATGAAACTTTGGCTTATAAATACACTAATAAAGCTAATTTAGTTGCCATAGTAAGTGATGGTAGCGCGGTTTTGGGACTTGGCAATATAGGAGCAAGCGCAAGTAAGCCTGTGATGGAAGGAAAGGCTTGTCTGTTTAAAAAATTTGCTAATGTTAATGCTTATGATTTAGAAATTAATGCTCATAGTGTAGATGAGATTGTTACATTTTGTAAAGCTATAGCACCTACCTTTGGAGGGATTAATTTAGAAGATATTTCAGCGCCAAAATGCTTTGAAATAGAAGCTGCTTTGCAAGATCTTGGAATTCCTGTAATGCATGATGATCAACATGGTACTGCGATCATTTCTACAGCAGGATTAATGAATGCTATGGAAATTAGTGGTAAAAAATTTGAAGATATTAAAGTAGTAGTAAGTGGTGCGGGTGCAGCGGGTATTGCAAGTGCTAGAATGTATAGAAATTTAGGGGTTAAAAATATCGTTTTAGTAGATAGTAAGGGTGTGATTAATACCCAAAGAGATGATTTAAATAAATACAAACTAGAATTTGTAAGCGATACCAAAGATAGCACTTTAAGAGAGGCTTTAAAAGGTGCTGATGTGTTTTTGGGTTTAAGTGCGCCTAAGATTTTAGATGATGAGATGATTTTAAGTATGGCTAAAGATCCTGTGATTTTTGCACTAGCTAATCCTGTGCCTGAAGTAATGCCTGAAGATGTTAAAAGGGTTAGAAATGATGCTATAGTTGGAACAGGTAGAAGCGATTACCCAAATCAAATTAACAATGTTTTAGGTTTTCCTTTTATTTTTAGAGGAGCCTTAGATGTAAAAGCGACTAAAATCACTGAAAATATGAAAGTAGCTGCTGCTAAAGCTTTGGCTGATTTAGCTAAGCTTGAAGTAACTGATGAGGTAAAACAAGCTTATGGAGTAGAAGAGCTTAGCTTTGGTAGAGATTATGTGATACCAAAACCATTTGATAGCAGGGTAAAAGCTGTAGTTAGTGCTGCTGTGGCAAAAGCTGCAGTTGAAGATGGGGTAGCTTTAGTAAAAGAATTTGACTATCAAAAATATCTAGCAAGTTTACAATAGTTTTTATAAATTAAGTTTTATTTAAAATATTTTTTTGAATAAAACTTAATTTTTATTTTTAATCTTTCAATTTGACTTTTCTATTATTTTACTTTTTTACTTAATAATCTAAGATTACAAAATAATTTTTCACAATAAATGTTAAATTTTGATATAAATTTTAGTATTGATTATATTTTTAATTAAATTAATTTATATTTAAGATATTTTTTTATAGGATACTAATACTTAATCATAGAAAGGCTAAGATGGTTTTTGGAAAGATAGATTATCTTAATTTACTCCCTTTGCATATCTATCTTAAAAAAACAGCTTTTCCTAGCTATGTTAAGCAAACTACAGAATACAAAAAAGGGGTTCCTAGTAAGCTAAATCGCCATTTGTATTTTAGACGTATTGACGCAGCGATTATTTCAAGTATTGAAAGTCGTAGAAAAAAATACAAAACCTTAAATGTGGGAATTTGCGCAAGCAAAAAGGTAAAAAGCGTTTTAGTAAAAAAACATTCTCAAAGCAAAGAAGATGCAAGTTCTGCAACTTCTAATGCTCTTGCAAAAGTTTTAAAGCAAAAAGGGGAGGTTATCATCGGTGATAAGGCTTTAAAACTTTATTTGCAAAATCCAAAAGATTATATTGATTTGTGTGAATTATGGTATGAAAAGACAAGACTACCTTTTGTTTTTGCACGCTTTTCTTGTGTTAAAAATTTTTCTATTTATAAAAAAATGATGAAAAATTTCACAAAAAGTAAAATTTTCATTCCACAATATATTTTGCTAGATTATTCTAAATCAAGAAATCTTTCTCAAAAGGAAATTAGCGCATACTTAAAGCTAATTTATTACAAAATAGGAACAAAGGAGCAAATGGCGCTAAAAAAATTTTTAGCTAAAACAAACAGCAAGATACTATAAAAAGGACAATTTATGAGTACGGCTAAACAATATATCAATGAAACTTTAGAAAAAATTCAAACAATTTCCCCAAGACAACCTATATTTTTTCAAGCAGCAACTGAGGTATTAAATTCTTTAGAACCTTTACTTGAATCTAACAAAACTTATCAAGATCATGCAATATTAGAGCGTATTGTAATGCCTGAAAAAACAACTATATTTAGAGTTGTATATATCAATGATGCAGGTAAAGCTCAAACACATTTTGGCTATAGAGTGCAGTTTAATTCTAGTTTAGGTCCTTATAAAGGTGGGATTAGATTTCATCCTAGTGTGAATTTGGATGTTTTGAAATTTTTAGGTTTTGAGCAAATTTTCAAAAATTCTTTAACGGGTTTGATGATAGGCGGTGCTAAAGGTGGAGCAAATTTTGATCCTAAGGGTAAAAGTGAAGCAGAAATTATGCGTTTTTGTCAAGCTTTTATGGCTGAGCTTTCAAAAATCATAGGTGCAAGCACTGATGTGCCAGCGGGCGATATAGGGGTTGGTGCTAGGGAAATTGGATATATGTTTGGAGCTTATAAGAAAATTAGCTCTAATTTTGATGGAACCTTAACGGGAAAGAAAATTCCATGGGGTGGAAGTTTAGCAAGAACAGAAGCAACAGGATATGGTTGCGTGTATTTTACCCAAGAAATGCTAGCAAAATACAACAATGCATTAGAAGGAAAAGAGTGTGCAGTTTCAGGTAGTGGAAATGTGGCAATTTATACCATAGAAAAATTGCATCAACTTGGCGCAAAAGCAATCACAATAAGCGATAGCGATGGATTTGTTTATGATAAAGATGGAATAGATTTAGATTTATTAAAAGAAATTAAAGAAGTAAAAAGAGCTAGGGTGAGTGATTATGCAGCGCTTAAAAAAGGTGCTGTTTTTACTCCAAAAAGCGCGTATAAACAAGGTTGCAATGGAGTATGGAGTATACCTTGCGATATAGCATTTCCAAGTGCTACGCAAAATGAGTTAAATTTAGAAGATATTAAAACCTTATATCACAATGGTTGTCGTATGGTAGCAGAGGGAGCTAATATGCCAAGTACACTTGAAGCGATTGATTTTATGTTAAATCAAAAAGACTTTTTATTTGCTCCGGCTAAGGCTGCAAATGCAGGCGGTGTAGCGACTTCTCAACTTGAAATGCAACAAAATGCAAGTATGTGTCAATGGAGTTTTGAGGAAGTTGATGCAAAATTGCATAAGATTATGAAAAATATTTTTGAAAATTCATACGAGTGTGCAAAAGCTTATAATCATGAAGGAAATTTAGTAGTAGGTTCAAACATAGCAGGCTTTAAAAAAGTGGCTGATGCGATGATTGATCATGGTTATATTTAAAAAGATGGCTTAAATGCCATCTTTAATGCATATAAAAAAAGCTTGTTATTTGATTAGCAATTTTTTCTTCTAAAGATTCTTTGGCTCTGTCTATATTGCTAAGATAAGCAGTTCTTGCTAAAAGTGAGGTGCTTTGAGTAGAGTTTTTGGAGCTAATTTGTAAATTAACTTGCAAAAGATAGTAATTTTCTACTTCCATTTCAAAAACATCATCTATTTTATCAAAGTCATTATAAAAAAATCTCGCATTAGAAGCAATTAGTCTTTGTGCGTAAGAAAATTTTTTAAAATCTACTATATTGATATAAATTTTATAATCACTTTGAGTATTATCTAAAACCAATCCCAAATTTTGTAATTTTTGAGTGAGCTTAGCTTCTAAATTTGTGTTTAATTTTGAAGGATTATTGATGTGTAAAGAAAAACTTTGATTTTTATTAGCATGTAGGAAAATACCCTCATTATTTGTTTGGATAAAAGTTTGCATAGGGCCTGTGCAAGCACTTAAAAATAGTGCAAGCACAAGTAAGAAAAGATTATTTTTGAGCATCGATTATGGTTGGTACGGCACGAAGACCAAGTTTAGAGTATTTTGCAAAAGTTTCTCTTACCGCTTTAACCTCAGCTTCACTAGGTTTTTTATAATCTTTTAAATTTTTATCATAGTATTTTTTCATGATAGTAATTTTTTGTGCATCATCTTTAGCATTTTTACTTTCTTTATAGATTAATGCAGATTTTTCAAAAGCACTAGTATCATGGATAGGGGTTAAGATAAATTTAACCTGATGAGTTTTTAGTGTTTCTTCTATCTTATCTAAATGCATTCTACAATATGGACATTCAGGATCGCTAAATACATAAAGTAAAGGTTTGTTTTTATCACCTAAAGAAACAAACATTTTTTCTTTTTTAAGTTCCACTAGAGCTTTTTTTGAAAATTCGGCTTGTTGTTTTTCCATGAGTTTTGCTTGATAAACTTGAGAATAAAACTCACCTTTTTTTACATCAATTACTTCGGTTGTGATGATATTATCTTGAGTAAAAACGATTTCTTGGAAATTTTTACCACTAATTTCAAAATTAACTATCACAGCTTCAAAGTTAGTATCAGGAATTTTTTCTCTACTAGAAACACTAATATTTGCATTTGATAAATTTGGATTTTTCTTAAAAAAATTAATAATTTCTTCATTACTTGCAGCAAATAAAGAGCTAGCAAGGGTTAAAAGAGCTAGAGATTTTTTCATTTTTTTCCTTTAATTTAAATTTGTATCATTATAAAATGTAAATTTTAACACTTAGACTTTTAGCATTCTTTTTTCCTCGATTTTTATCACTTGAGGATAGTTTTTATCAAGGTATTCTAAATAAGCTATGGCGTATTTTCTTGAAATTTGAAAATGATTTTTTACAAAAGCGACATCTAAATGATGATCTTGCAAAAGCTTTAAAAACTCTTGCATGAGATTTTCAAGGGCATTTTTTTCTATAAAAAGATTATGTGCTAATCTTTTGACTTTGTTTTCTTTGGTGAGTTTTTTTAAGATAAGATCTCCATTTTTCCTATCAAGTTCTAAATATTCATAAAGATTATAAGGTGCGGTAGGTTTTATACCTTCTTTTTTTAAAATTTCATAAAGCTCACAATGAGCCTTTTCTTGTAATTTTTCAAAATTTTGTCCTTTTAAAAACCATATGCCATCTTTAAAATCTAATTTTTCTTGCATTTGCTTGAGTACATAAGCGCAAAAACTCTCACTTGCCCAGCTAAGCCTTAAGGCGATAGAATGAGGCGAGATTAAAGCATAGGGATTTTTAGAGAAAATAAAATCAATAAATTCTTTCAAAGTTTGCATAGCATTTAAATCATATACATTTAAAGCTTGCTCATCGACAAAAACATGATCTAAGCTTTTTGCTAAGTTTAAAGCTTGTTCATGAGTGAGTTTAAAGCGTTGATAGCTTGAAAGTAAGCCAAAACCAAGTTTGTGAGTTTGTTTTAAAAACTCAAATACTTTTTTAAAATCTTTTTGTTCTAAAAGTGCTAAGTACTTAGCTTTTATATCTTTTTTCAAAGGCTCACTCACTGCATTTAATACCACGCCACCACTTTTAATACGCCCATTTTCAAGCAAGATAAATTTATCATCAAAGCACAAAGGTAAGTTTTTATCAAACTCCAAGCTAATATAAGTTTTATCTTCAAATTCTTTAATTACACTAATTTTTGCATTAAGCTTTTTTGAACCACTACAAAATTCTAAAATGCTTCCGTGTTTAATCTCTGTATTAAAAACAACCCCATCGATACTTTTAAAGCTTTTAAAGACACCTTTTTTGCTTAATACATAGCCTTTTTTTAACTCATGATAATCACAATTTAAACTCAAAGCAACTCTATTATAAGCTTTTGCTTCTAAAACATTTTCTTCATGAATTTGTATGTTTTTTACAATGATATCTTTTTGATTTTCAAGGCAAAAGATTTTTTCATTTTTGCTGATTTTTCCTTCATTTAAACTCCCTGTTACTACCGTTCCTATACCTTTTAGAGAAAAAACTCTATCAATGTAGTATCTAAAAATCAAATTTTCATCATTTTCTTTAGGCTTTAAACTAAGTAGATAGTTTTTTAAATTTAATATACTTTGCTCATCATAAATGCTTGTTGGAAAAATTTTTAAGATATTGATTTTAAAGGCTTTTAATTCTTTTAAAAGCTCTGTTTGCTTTTGTGCTAAATTTTTGCATAAATCAACCTTACTCAAAATAAGCACCACATCTTTTACGCCTAAAAATTCCAAAACCCTTAAATGCTCTATACTTTGAGCCTTTAAACCCTCGTTTATATCTATGACAAACATACATACTCTAAAGCCAAAAGCACCACTTATCATAGTTTTAATTAAACTTTCATGCCCAGGCACATCAATAAAAGCAATGTTTAAATTTTCACTTTTTAAATTTGAAAAGCTAAGATTAATCGTAATGCCTTTTTCTTGCTCTTCTTTTAAATCATCACCCTCAAAACCATTTAAAGCTTTAATAAGCGAAGTTTTACCATGGTCAATATGCCCAGCAGTGCCTATGATAATACTATGCATGAAATACCTCTTTGATAGCGTGGATTAAACGGTTTAAATCTTTTTCTAAAATACTTCTAAAATCTAGCACAAAATGTCCATTTTCAACACGGCCAATCACACCTTTTTTTCTAAATTTTTCTTGTAAAAGCAAAGCTTTCTCATCAAAACTTAACACAAAAGTATCTAAGCTTTTATCAGGCATAGAACCACCGCCTACTAAACTTTTAGAGGCTTTTAACTCACATTTTGTAGGAATTTTTTCTTTAACAAAGAGTGCTTTTTTTTCTATGGTTTTTAAATCATCATTTAAAAGTTTTAGTGTAGGAATTTTTTCATATTCTTTTTCTAAGTATGCTTTGGTAGTTTCATTTAAAAAAGCTAGAGTGATTTTATCAACCCTTAACATTCTTAGAAGTTGATTTTTCTTTAATTGTTGAATGTATTTTTTCTTTCCAAGTATAATACCTGCTTGAGTAGAACCAAAAAGTTTATCTCCACTAAAACTTAAAATATCACAATGTTTTAAAAGCTCTTTCACGCTTGGCTCGTTTTTGCTAAGTTGTTTATTAATTTTTTCACACCAGCCAGCACCCAAATCATAATAAGATATGAGTTTTTTCTTTTTTGCCAAAGCATGAATTTCGTTCAAGCTTACTTCTTCAAAAAATCCTTTAAAAGCAAAATTAGAGCGATGAGTTTTTAAAATCATCTTAGTATTTTCATTGATGGCTTTTTCATAATCATACAGATGAGTTTTATTAGTCGTGCCTATTTCTTTTAGCTTAACACCAGCTGCTAGCATAACTTCAGGAATTCTAAAATTTCCCCCAATCTCAACTAACTCACTTCTTGAAGTAATAACTTCTTCATTTTTTGCTAAGGTGTTTAAGATTAAAAATACAGCCGAGGCGTTATTATTAACAACCAAACAATCTTCACAATCAAATAATATTTTTAAATTCGCACTAAGTGCGTCATACCTTGAGCCTCTTTTGCCACTTTGCATGTTAAACTCTAAATTTGAATAAGAGCAGATGATTTCTTTAGTTCTTTCAAAAATACTCTCATCAATAATACTACGACCAAGATTAGTATGTATGATAACTCCAGTAGCATTGATCAAACTTTGACTTTGCATATTTAAAAACTCATCAATACTTTGAGCAATTTTACTTAGCAAATCTTGCAAGCTAAAGTTTAAATTTTCATTTTTGCTTAGTTCTTTTTTACAATTTGAAACAGCTATTTTTGCAAAATGAGATCTTAAATACAAAGGATAATTAGCCAAGTTTTCATTGTTTATAAGTGTGTTTATGGGTGGAAAATTTCTAAATTTGTTCATCTTAAACCTTAAGAATAAATTAGTAAAATTATAACTTTTTTATAATGAAATTTATATAATTAAGATTAAAAAATTTAAAAGAGAGTGTTATGAAAGATTTTGTATTTTTAGAAAATGAAGATTTAATTCCTTTAAGTGATGATATTAGCATAGTTCAAAAAGCCTGTGATGAAGAAGTTTTTATAGGAAATTCAAAGCTTTTAAACCCTGAAGTTTATGCACCTGAGATTAATTTTTACCTTAAAAACTCACAAGATGATGTGCTTAAAAAAGCTAAAACTATTGAGTCTTTATATAAGATTAGATCTAAAGTTTATGATTTAGGACTTGATTTAGAATACACCAAAGAAGTGGGTAAAAATGTAATTATTGTAAGCAATGAGGATCAAAATGAACTTATAGAAAGTTTAAAAAAACAAGAATACAAGGTTTTAAAGCTAAGTAATGAGCAATGTTTGGGTGTTTTAGGTTGCGTGGGAGAGCTTTGTGTGATAGCTTTAAAAGACAATGAGCAAGTAGAGATTGATTGTGATTTTTTCTTATATGATGTAAAAAAAGAAAGTTTTGATCAACAAAGTGGTTGCTATGATTTAACTACTTTAAGTCAAGAAGAAATTATAAAGCTTTTAAATTCTAATTCTCCAAAATATAAATTTAGAAATTATATTGGTTATGATGATAGCATTTGTCAATACCATGAAAGAAGAAGTGTTCATTGTGGAAAATGTGCTGAAATTTGTCCTAGTGTAGCTATTTTAAAAGATGATGAGCAAAGAAAATTAGAATTTTCTCATGTAGATTGTTTAAGCTGTGGTGATTGTGTAGGAATTTGTCCTAGTGGCGCACTTGATTATGCACCTATGCCACGTAATAGCTTTTATGAAATTTTAAAATTTTATGAAGATAAAATCATTTTAATAATCCCTGAGAAAATGTCTATAGAAAATTTAAATATCACTTTAAAAGAAGATGTAATGCCTTTTATGATTAAAGGCGAAAACTATCTTGATCAAGCGCATTTTTTAGCTATGCTTCAAACAAGTGGTGCGAGTGTGATTTTTTATAGTGATGGCTTATCGCAAGGTGCTTTAGAAGTAATAGCTTTGATGAATGAAATTTTTCAAAGAAAATTTAAACAAAATGCAATTTTTCTAGCTAAAGATGAAAAAGAACTTTTAGAGGCTATAAATCAAGCACATTTTATAGAAAATCTCAAATTTATTTCTTATAATCCTGCACTTTTAAAAAGAGAAGATTTTGCTATAAGATTAAGAGAACTTATAAAAGAAGAAAATTTAGGCAATATCCCAAGCAAAGAATGGATACGCTATGGAAAAATCACTATCAATACAGATACCTGTACCTTATGTCTTTCTTGTGTGGGAGCTTGTAATGTAGGAGCTTTAGTAGCTGATGCTAAGGATAATTCTTTGAAATTTAATGCAAGCTTATGTACTACCTGTGGATATTGTGAGGCAAGTTGTGCTGAAAAAGATACTTTAATGCTTCAAAGAAGTGGGATAGATTTAGAAAAAGAGTATTTTTCTTTTATGGTTTTAGCTCAAGATGAACTTTTTGCTTGTGTAGAGTGTGGGAAAGAATTTGCTACTAAAAAGGCCATTGAAAAAATCGCTAGCATTATGAAACCAAGATTTATGGGCGATGAAGCTAAGATAAAAACACTATATTGCTGTGCTGAATGCAAAGCAAAAGTAATGATACAAAGTATGAATGTGCTTTAAGCTAAAAGGCTTAAGCACTAAGTTTTAATCCCACCACTCCAGTGATGATTAAAATAATAAAAATGATTTTATTAAGAGTAATTGCTTCTTTAAAGATTAAAAATCCCACCACGCTAACTAATGCCAAACCACAACCTGCCCAAGTTGCATAAGCTATGCTTAAATCAATTTTTTTCAAAGCATAAAATAAACCTGCTAAAGAAAATGAAAAAAACACCGCAAAAACGATTAAATAAAGATTATTTTTACTTATGCTTGCATACTTCATCGAGCTTGTTGCAATCACTTCAAAAATTATACTAATTGCTAATACTAACCAATGCATTTTATATCCTTTTAAACTAATTTAAAAATGAAACTATAAAAGGATAAAAGGTGGAGCTATGGCGTAGAAAAAATAACCATATGCAGTTTTTATCTTCCATTTTGTCCATAAGCTAGTATAAAATTTTAAGATAAAAAAATCCATAAGTCATTTATAACCTTGTAATATTAATTATAGTCTATTTTCTGAAATAACGTTGATTTGTTATCTAAAATATGATATAACTATTCTTCTAGATTATAGCATATATAGGTATTTGATGAGCAATAAAACCATAAAATTTAATATTCTAAAACAACTATCTGAATAACTTAAACGAAAATGATAAAAAATATTTTTTTAAAAAATCTAAAAAACAATGATAAAGGTATAATATTTTTAGATTTTACACAAAAAACAGAGTGTATAGGTTTGATTATGAGGTGTATAAATAAACCGATTATATCATTGGTGAACTAAAAATATAGGATAAAATAAAGTGAAACTAAAATATATTGATTTGTTTGCCGGTATAGGGGGGTTTAGATTGGCATTAGATAGTCTTGGAGCAAAATGTGTTTTTAGCTCAGAGATTGAAAAACATGCCATTGATGTATACAAAGAAAATTTTGGAGATGATTCAGAATGTGATATAACAAATCTTGATCCATCTACTTTACCAGATTTCGATATTTTATGTGCAGGATTTCCTTGTCAAGCTTTCTCTGTATCTGGTAGGCAAAAGGGGTTTGCAGATGCAACAAGAGGAACGCTGTTTTTTGATATAGTTAAAATATTAAGAATAAAAAATCCATCAGCTTTTATTCTTGAAAATGTTCAAAATTTAGAAAAACACAATAAAGGAAATACTTTATTTGTGATGATAAAAGCATTAAATGAGCTTGGATATTCGGTATCGTATAAGGTTTTAAACGCGAAAGATTTTGGAGTTCCGCAAAATAGAGAACGAATTATAATAGTAGGTAATAATAAAAATAAGGTGTTTAATTTTGATAAAATAAAAATAAAAAAAGTTCATAGTATGAAAAATTTTCTTGACAATGATGGAGAATTTGAATACTTAGATGAAAAAGAATATACCCTACTGGATAATAAACAAATTAAACTCCAAAAATCAGGACTTATTTTCTGTGGTTATAGAAATAAAAAAACTAGAATAAATGGAGTTCGTAAAGAAACAAACCATTTGTCAAGAGTTCATAAACAGCCAAATAGAATATATTCATCTAGTGGAGTGCATCCAACTATAGCTTCACAAGAACAAAGTGGACGATATTTTATATATGATAAAGAAAAAGTTAGAAAACTTACTTTAAATGAATGCTTTAGATTTATGGGCTTTCCTGAAAATTTTAAAAAGATTGGAAGCAAGGCAAAGCTATATGAAAGAATAGGCAATAGTGTATGTGTTCCAATGATAAAAGAGTTAGCAAAAGAAGTAATAAATCAATTTTTTATAAATGGAGATAGTGTTAATATGATTAATATAAGTGAGTATTTAGAGACTTTATATAAGGAAAGTTTGTCAATAAAATCATTAGATGAAATTGAATTATCAGAAAAACAAAAAGAATATGTTAAAAATATAGTTAAAAAAGAAGAAACTTTAAAAGGTGTATATACTGTTCTTGTTACAAGTTTAGTGTATAAGTGCCTTAATCCTGAACAAGATGTTAGACTACATCAAGCAAATATGAATAATGGTTATAGTGGTAGAACTTTTGATACAAAATATATAACACCATTTATGAAGCAAAAGAAATTTTTAGGAGCTATGAAAGAGTCAGGATGGCTTACAAGAAGCTTAGAGCAAAATATTCCGTATAACCTTGATTTTCCAGGAAAAATAAATAATACTTTAGTTAAAAAATCTTTTTTAGAAATTTTAAATGATGTGGAAGAAAATAAAGAAAACCCTAAAGCATATCTTAAAGCAATGTTTTATCTTAGTATAAAAGCAAAAGAAGAAAAATCAATTATGCTTATAAATCCTATTATTTCAGAATCAAAATTAAATATAGAAAATATAATAGGATTGTTACAAAAACATTTCTATTATCCTTATAAAAGTAGAGGTGCTTCTATTTTACCAGTGGTGGCGCTATATAGTGTATATGAATGTATCAGTAAAGAACTTAAGCGTTTTAACGATAAAAAATTGCATAAATTATCATCTCATTATAGTTGTGATAAAAGTAGTGGAAATACTGGAGATATTGTTATTTCAAATAGCGATGGAAGTTTGTATGAGGTAGTTGAGGTTAAATTTGATATTGCTCCTAATTGTACTATGATAGAGGATGCCTACAAAAAGTTTTCTAGCACAACAATTCAGAGATACTATATTTTAAGTACATTATCCATCAAAGATGATGAGGTTGAGAAGGTATATGATTTAATAAATAGAATAAGAGAAGAACATGGCTGTCAAGTAATAATCAATGGCGTATTTTCAACCATTAAATATTATTTGAGACTTTTAGAAAATACTGATTTCTTTTTGGAAAATTATCTTGATAATATTAAGAGACATCCGGAAATAAATGCTGAGCATCAAATTGCGTGGAATAATATTTTACAAGTATAAAAAAGGTAACTTTCGTATTTATGTTATTTCAGAAAAGAGTTTGACATTTGTTTTTTAAATCTTAGTTAAATTTAGCGCAAAAGCTTTTTGACTCAAAAGCACTTCATCATTTTCTTTAAAATCTTTAGCTTCTAAAGGACTTAGTGCTACTTGGCTGATTTGATTACCTATGGCAAGTATGGCTATAAATATGCTATCTTGTTTTTGTAGTTTTAAAATGCGTGCTTTTATAGCAAATTTTTGTGAGCCTTGTGTCTTTAAAAAAACTTCATTAGGCGAGCCTTCTTTAATGATAGTTCCATTTTCTAAAATGATGACTTTATTGGCTAGTTTATAAACTTCACTTACATCATGACTGATTAAAATAGTAGTGATTTTATAAGTTTTATGTATATTTAAAAGATAATCATGCAAGTGTAGTTTTATCTCATTATCTAAGGCGCTAAATGGCTCATCTAAAAGTAAAAGTTTGGGTTTTTGCATAATAGCTCTTGCTAAAGCTACGCGTTGTTTTTGTCCCCCGCTTAGTTCTAAAATATGACTTTTTTTGTGTTTGCTTAAATCTAAAAGTTCTAAAAGTTCATTAGCAAATTTTAGATCTTTTTTGGCAAAAAGTAAGTTTTGCTCTACATTCATATTTTCAAATAAAGCATAATCTTGAAAAACAAAACCAAGATTTCTTTTTTGTGGGCTTAGAAAGTTTTTATCATCAAAAAATATCGTATTATTAAAAGTGCAAATTCCTCGTGCTTTTTCAAAACCCGCTAAAATTCTCAAAAGCGTAGTTTTACCACTACCACTTTTTCCAAAAATAGCACAAAAATCTCCTTCTTTAACTTCAAATTTAACCTTAAGTTTAAATTCTTTTTCTTTATTTTTAAAGATTTTTTCAAAGTCAAGTTTTAGCATAGATACTCTTTGATAAATAAAGCACTAGGATGTACATAAGCAAATACAAAATCATTTTTTTGATAATTTTGCTCTAAAAGCTCATGGGTGCTAATTTGAGCTTCGAAAGTGCAAATTTCATTTTCTAATCTTACGATAGTGATGATTTGTCCTTGAAAAATATCAATGATTTTTGCATAAAAGGTATTTAAAAATGAGTTTTCTAAATTTTTTTTACTAAGCAAGCACTCGCTACTTTTAAAAGCAAGTAAAACTTCTTGATCAATGCTTGCTTTTTCATCAAGTTCTAAAGCAAGCATATATAATTTATGTTTATTTATAAGAAATTCTACCCAGTTTATATTTTCATGATTTTTTATAGTATTTATTTTAGCTTTAATCATGGGATATTATAGCCATAAGCTTTGAAAATTTCCTTAGTCTTTTTGCTTAAAATAAAATCATAAAATTTCTTAGCTTTGGCATTATCTTTACCATAAGAAGTGATAACAATGCCTTGATTGATTGGTTCATAAAGCTTTGGATCGATTAAAATATAATTTTTTCCTTCTTGGAGTTTATAAGATTTTAGCGTATCTTCATATAAAGCACTTGCTGCTATAAAACCCACATCGGCTGCTTTTAATGTTTGAGTAAGTGCTTCTCCTATAGATTTTGCCTCGATGATTTTAGCTTTTGTTTGCTCATAAATTTTAGCATTTTGTAAAGCTTCTATGCTAGCTTGACCATAAGGAGCAGCTTTGGGATTGGCTATGGTGATGATTTTTACTTTTTCTTCTTTAAGTGTGTCTAATCCTTTGCTTAAATCCATTCTAACACTGAGTAAAGCTAAAGCTCCTTGAGCATAAATAACAGGTTTTGTGCTAGCAAAATTATCATCATACAAGCTTTGTGCAAATTTCATATTTGCAGCCATAAATATATCAAATGGCGCACCATTTTTAATTTGTGAGACTAAATTTCCACTAGCGCCTAAGCTCACATTGATACTAATATCAGGGTTTTCTTTTTGAAATTCTTTTTGCAAGACTTTAAAAGCATAAGCTACATTTGCAGCTGCAGCGATATTTACATCAGCGCCATAGCTGAAAATACATAAAAAAAGTAGGGTGAAAATTTTTTTCATTTTTTATCCTTTTGGTAGTAAATTTTGAAAAAATTATAGCTTATTTTTAAAAGCAAAAATAAATTTGTATTTTTTGCATATTTTCTAAGACTTATTTCATAAGCAAATAAAAAATTTTAATTTTTTTAAAGAATATTTTAAAAGCATTTTAATGTAAAAATTTATTTTAATTTTTGTATAATTTAAGATTTTAATTTATGAAATTTTAAAAGGAAAAAGCTTGTTAAAATACATACTAAGTTTGTGTTTATTTTTTAACACTTTGATTTTAGCAAATGACTTTGAAGATTTTGAACAAGAATATCAAAAAAAAGAAGTCAAAGATAGCTTTTATACCTATAATAAAGCTATGAGTAAGTTTAATTATGATCTTTATACTTATTTTTTAAGACCGGTTGCACTTTCTTACAAAAGTGTTACTCCAAGTTTTATAAGAACAGGAGTAAAAAATGCTTTTGATACCACAAGATCGCCTTTTAGATTTATCAATCACCTTTTAAGTTTAGAATTTAGAAAAGCCGGCGAGGAATTTGGAAGATTTTGTGTGAATGTGATTTTTGGATTTGGGTTGTTAGATAGTGCAAGTAAAACTCCTTTAAAAAGTTATGAGGCTGATTTTGGAACGACTTTGGGTAAATGGGGAGTAGGTGGTGGACCACACCTAGTGCTTCCACTTTTAGGTCCTTATAATGTAAGAGATGCCTTAGCTTTGCCTGTAAATTGGTTTATGGTGCCTGAGGGATATATTGAGAATTTTTGGGTTGGTGTGGGTGTAAATGCTGCATTAAAACTCAATGAATTAAGTTTTGAGTATGAAAAAATAGATGATATTTACCAAAATAGTGTAGATTATTATATTTTTATACGCGATGCGTATGAACAAAGACGCCAAGAACTCATCAAATAAGGAGATAAAATGAAAAAAATCATAGTTTTGCTTTTTAGTGTAGTATTTGCTTTTGCTTTAAATTTGCAAAATATTTCTAAAACCATGCAAGAAAAAATTGATGAGAGCTTAAAAATTTTAGATCAAAATAAAAACGATAAAACCAAAGCAGCGGAAAAAATCTTTGCTTTATTTGATGGTATTTTTGATTATGAGCTTATGGCTAAACTTAGTCTTTCTACAAGATATGAAAAATTAAGTGAAAATGAAAAAAATGAATTTAACAAAGCTTTTGAAAAAAATCTTAAAAAAAGTTTCACAGATAAGCTTGCTTTGTATGATTCTCAAAAATTAAAAGTGATTAACTTAGAAGAAAAAAATAAAAGAGCTTTTTTAAAAACTTCTATGATAGTAGATGGCAAAGAAAATTTTGTAATCTTTAAATTTTATGATAAAAATAATGACTGGCAAATTTATGATGTGGATATTTTTGGTATAAGTATCATACAAACTTATCGCTCACAATTTAAAGATGTCTTACAAAATGGTGATTTTAAAACCTTGCTTGAAAAGCTTTCTAGTGTTGATTTTTCTAAATAATGCTAAGTAAAATTTTAAAAATCTTTCTTAATTTCCCAAAGCTAACTTTGGGGATTACTTTAGTATTTTGTATATTTTTTAGTTTTTTTGCTAAAAATTTAAGCGTTGATGCAAGTGCTGAAAGCTTGCTTTTAGAGCATGATGAGGGTTTGAAACTATATAGAGAAGTTTCAGCACGTTATGGCAATGATAATTTTTTAATGCTTGCTTTTGCTCCTAAAAATAAAGATATTTTTACTAAAGAAAATTTAGAAACTATCAAAAACTTAACTCTTGATTTAGAAAAAATCAATGGTGTGCAAAAGGTATTTTCTATCACTAATGCGCCTTTACTTGCAAGTTCTAAAGGTAAAGAGTTAAAAGAGCTTATCCAAAATATACCTAATATTTTTAGTCAAGATGTGGATATTAATCTGGCTAAAAAAGAAATTTTAAACCAACCCTTTTATAAAAATAATATCATTTCAAAAGATGGAAAAACAGCAGGAATTTTGATTTATCTAGCGCCTGATCTTATTTATAATGATTTGATTAATTCAAGAGATAATGCAAAAAGTGAAAATGAAAAAGAGCATTTTAGAGCCTTGATTAAAAAACACCAAGAAAGCTCAAGGCAATTTAGTGCAAAAAGATTAGAAGAAATCACTAAAATAGTATCTAAATATAGTCAAAATGGAGACTTTTTACACCTTGGTGGTGTAGAAATGATCGCTAATGATATGATTAATTATGTAAAAAGTGATTTAAAAATTTATGGTCTTAGCTTAATAGGACTTTTATTTATAGCGCTTTGGTGGTTTTTTGGCTCTTTGCGTTTAGTGTTTTTGGCTTTGGGAATTTGTGTGGTTTCGCTTTTTACTTCAAGCGGGATTTTCGCACTTTTGGGCTTTGATATTACCGTAGTGTCTTCAAACTATGTAGCTTTAGTGCTTATTATCACTGTTTCTGTTGTGATACACTTAATCGTGCATTTTATAGAAAATTTACACAAACACCCAAAAGCTAGCGTTTATAAGCTTTTACTCTCAACCTTACTTGATAAAGCAAGTCCTAGTTTTTTTGCTATTTTAACCACAGTTGTTGGGTTTTTAAGTTTTGTTTTCTCAGATATTGAGCCTATTATCAAACTTGGTATTATGATGAGCCTTGGTATCAGTGTGAGTTTGATTTTAGCTTATATTTATTTTGCAAGTATTTTGGTATTAATGCCGCGTTTAAATTTTAAAGAGCTTAATCAAAATTCGTTGAAATTTTTAAGTTTCTGTGCAAATGTAAGTTTAAAACATAGAAAAATTATCTATAGCATAAGTTTATTTTGTGTGGCTTTTGCTTTGTATGGAATTTTGCAAATTAAAGTAGAAAATAGTTTTGTGAGTTATTTTAAAGATAGTTCTAGGATCAAACAAGGTTTGTTGATTATAGATAAAGAGCTAGGTGGAACTATGCCTTTAGATGTGATTGTCAAATTTAAGCAAGGTCCAAAACAAAATGAAAGCTTAGATGAGTTTGAACAAGAATTTGATGATTTAGCCAAAGATGATAGGTATTTTTTTAGTAGTGAAAAAACAAGAATAGCTGCTAAGGTTCATGAGTTTTTAAGTAAGCAAAAATATGTAGGCTCTGTGCTTAGCTTACAAAGCTTGCTAGAGCTTGGAAAAAGCATTAATGATGGCAAGGCTTTAGATGATTTTGCCTTAGCGTTTTTATATGAAAATTTAGATGAGAATTTTAAAAAGCAAGTTTTAACCCCTTTTGTAAGTGTAGAAAATAACGAGCTGCGATTTAGCGTGCGTATGTTAGATAGTGATCCAAATTTAAGACGCGATACTTTTTTAAAACAGCTTGAAAAGGACTTAAAAGAACTTTTACAAAATGATAATGTAGAGGTTAAAATCAGTGGTATTATGCCTTTGTATAACAATATGCTTCAAAGTCTTTTTTCATCACAATTTGACACTTTAGCCTTTGTGGTGCTTGTGATTTTTGCTTTGTTTGTAGTGATTTTTAGAAGTTTTGTTTATGCTTTTGTGGCGATTTTGGCCAATCTCATACCTTTAGCTTTAGTATTTGGTTTAATGGGTGTTTTAAATATACCACTTGATATTATGAGCATTACCATAGCTGCTATTTGTATAGGAATAGGGGTTGATGATATGATTCATTATATTCATCGTTTTAAAGAAGAATTAAAACATAAAAGCTTAGAAGAGGCTATAAAAGCTTCGCATATAGGCATAGGAAGTGCGATTTATTATACTAGTGTTACGATTATTCTAGGTTTTTTAGTGATGATTAGCAGTAATTTTATCCCGACGATTTATTTTGGCTTGCTTACGGTTTTGGCTATGAGTTTGCTTTTATTTGGTTCGCTTTTTTTATTGCCAAGTTTTATTTTAAGCTATCATTATCTTAAGCAAAATTATAATAAAGTAAAATCCAAATCACATAAACACCAAAAGCAATAAGCATATATTTTATAAATTGTTTCATTAATGCTCCATTTTTTCTAATGCTCTTAAGATATAAGTAGCAAACATTAGTGCTTGTGAGCGATGTGAAATTTTTAATTTTACTTGCTCATCTAATTCGCCTAAGGTTTTATCAAAACCTTTTGGGATAAATAAAGGATCATATCCAAAGCCATTATTACCCCTTGGAATATCAATAGCAAGGCCATGCATATATCCATGTGTGCTAAAATGTCCATATTTTGAGCTTATAGCTATGGCTGCAGTGTAAAAAGCTTTGCTTTGATGTAAGTTTTTTTCATGTAAGGCTTGGATGAGCTTGTTTCTATTGGCTTCATCAGTGCCTTCTTGAGAGTATCTTGCAGAAAAAATCCCTGGTGCATTGTCTAAAGCCTCTACGCTTATACCACTATCATCACTTAAGGTGATAAATTCATCTTGTTTTTTGCCCAAAGCATTAAAAATAGCTTTAGATTTTATTAAAGCATTCTCTTTAAAACTTGTGCCATCTTCGATGATTTCAAAAGGGGTGATGATTTCATTTAAGGCATAAATTTCACAAGTAGTTAAAAATTTTTTGATTTCTTCTACTTTGTGTGCGTTAGAAGTTGCTAGAATGATTTTTAATTTTTTCTTCATAAATTACTCTTTTTGTTTTGACTTTAAAAAAAGTTTATCAAAATCATAGTAAAATTATCCTTTATAAGGAGAAAAGATGTTAAAAACCGTTTTACCTTTGTCTTTTATTGTAGGAACTAGATTTTTTGGATTATTTATAGTTTTGCCGGTTTTAAGTTTATATGCTTTAAATTTAAAAGGAGCCAATGAGTTTTTAGTAGGGCTTTTAGTGGGTGTGTATGCTCTAACCCAAATGGCATTGCAAGTTCCTTTCGGAATCATTTCAGATAAAATAGGACGTAAAAAAACTATGCTAATAGGACTTGTGGTGTTTATCATAGGTTCTTTGGTGTGTTCATATGCTGATGATATTTATACGATGATGTTTGGAAGGCTTTTACAAGGAGCAGGGGCCATAGGAGCAGTAGCTACTGCTATGATAAGTGATTTTATCAATGAAGAAAATCGCGGTAAGGCTATGGCTATCATGGGTTCATTTATAGGACTTTCTTTTGCAGCTTCTTTGGTGCTTTCTCCTTTAATGAGTGCTAAATTTGGACTTTCTAGTTTGTTTGATTTAAGTGCTATTTTGAGTTTAATTTGTATCGTGCTTTTATTTAGTGTTGTGCCAAAAGAGCATACAATAGTACATGAAAATACTAAAACTCCATTGAAAAAACTTTTAAAAGAAAAAAACTTAGCTTTGATGAATCTTACTAATTGTATGCAAAAAATGCTTATGAGTATTGCGTTTTTAAGTATTCCTTTGGTTTTAGTACATGAGTTTAATTACCCAAGTGAGAATTTATGGCATGTTTATGTTAGCTCTATGGTACTTGGGTTTTTAGCTATGGGTTTATCGGGATCTTTAGGAGAAAAAAGAGGCTTAAGTAAAGAGATATTGCTTTTAGGTGTGGCATTTTTTATCATTGCTTATATTATATTTGCTTTTTCGCATAATGCTTTAGTGTTTATGGTGGGTGTTGTAGTGTTTTTTATAGGATTTAATTTACATGAGCCTATTATGCAAAGCTGTGCGAGTAAATTTGCCAAAGTAAATGAAAAAGGTGCAGCTTTGGGTGTGTTTAATGCTTTTGGCTATTTTGGAAGCTTTTTAGGCGGTGTTGTTGGAGGGTATTTTTTACACCATTTTAGTTTAGTCACTCTTGCTTTTATTTTGATAGCTTTGTCTGTAATTTGGTTTGTATTGCTTTTGTTTTTACAAAGTCCAGCAGATTTTAAAAATGTCTATTTATCTTTAGAAACAAAACATGATTTAAATATGATTAAAGGCATAAATGGAGTTTTAGATGTGTATAAAAACTCTAAATTTTTAGTGATTAAATACAATAAAAAACTTACAAGCGAAGAAGAAATTTTAGCGATTATTGAAAAATAATCGCCTTTATACGAAATGCTTTTCTTTTAAAATCACGTATAATTTTAAAGTAGAGATAAAGAAAGTTAAAATAGCAGGTCCTAGGATAATACCCCAAAAACCAAAACTTGAAATTCCTGCTATCATCGCAAAGAAAATTAAAAGTTCGTTAATTTGTGTTGGAATTTGAACAAGTTTTTCATTGATCCATTTAATGATGTAAGGCTTTACTAAAGTATCTGCGATAAAAGATATCATAACCACGCTATAAATGAAAATCACTAAAGCGCCGCTTAGATTGTTATTTGCAAATTCATATAAAGAAACAGGCACATAAACTAAAGCCCCGCCTACTACAGGGATTAAAGAGCTAAAGCAAAATAATATCCCCATTAAAATCGCATCATAACCATAAAATTTAGTAATGATAGCAAAAAGCACTCCTTGTAAAATAGCATTTAGCACCATAGAATAAAACACAACAGACATTACATTGCTCACTTCACTTAAAATGCCTTGAGTTTCTTCTTTTTTCATAGGCACTATGCTTTTTATATAGCCAATGAGTTGGGCTCCATACAGATTAGCAAAGAAGTAAAACACACAAATTAACACCATATCAGTTAGAAATTTAGTGCCAAATTTAGTTGCACTTGAAAGATAGGTTAAAACATTTTTAGAGATAGAATTTAAGTCAATACTTGCTAGTGCTTCTTTGATTTTGGGTTCTATAAAGCTTAAAGATTCAGGTAGGTGTAAAGAATAATTTTTAAAATATTCTATGGTATTGTGAAAATAGCTTATATCAAAACCTTTTGCAGCCTTTGCTAGCTCTATAATAGCATATACAAAAGGTATAAAAAATAAAGCCAGCATAAAAGCAGTAGTAGCTGCTGCAGCAACGACTTTTTTACCTTTGAATATATTTAAGAATTTAACATTAACATTAGAAGTAGAAACAGCCATTAAACTTGCTATAGCTATATTCATCAAAAAAGGTTTAAATAAAAAAAGTACCCAAAATAAAATGATTAAAATAAAACTAATCAAGAAAAAATTACTACTTTTCATCAAATAAACCCTTGTTGTATTTTAATTTTAAAACATCAAAACTTTTTAAGCTCGCAATACGACCTTTGGCTGTTCTTTCTATATAACCATTTGCTAGTAAATATGGCTCTATCACATCCTCTATAGTGTTTTCATCCTCACTTAATGCTGCGGCTATACTAGAAAGTCCTATAGGTTTTCTTTTAGCTTCAGTTAAAAGCTCTAAATACCGCAAATCCATCGCGTCAAAACCAAGCTCATTTACCCCTAAAGAATCAAGTGCTTCTTTAGCTCTTTTTTCGCTAATGATTTCTTCATCATTTACATCAGCAAAGTCTCTTACACGCTTAAGCAATCTTAAAGCAATCCTTGGGGTTGAGCGACTGCGTTTGGCTATTTCTAAAGAAGCTTTTTTTTCACAAGTTTTATTAAGCTTTAGAGCTGCTTTTTCTAAAATGATAGCAAGTTCTTCATTTTTATAAAATTCCAAGCGAAATTGCATACCAAAGCGATCGCGTAAAGGATTGCTTAGCATACCCGCTCTTGTAGTAGCACCTATTAGAGTAAATTTAGGTAAATCGATTTTGATTGTTTGTGCAGCAGGGCCACTACCGATGATAATATCAAGACGAAAATCTTCCATAGCAGGGTAAAGCACTTCTTCTATGGCAGGGCTTAAGCGATGAATTTCATCGATAAATAAAATATCTCCCTCGCTAAGGTTAGTTAAAATCGCAGCTAAATCCCCGCTTTTTTCTATCATGGGCGCAGCGGTAGTTTTGATATTTGCATTCATTTCATATGAGATAATGTTTGCTAAAGTTGTCTTACCAAGTCCTGCAGGCCCACTAAAAAGGATATGATCTAGACATTCATTTCTTTTTTTAGCAGCTTTGATGAAAATTTCTAAATTTTTTTTAATGTTTTCTTGTCCTATGTAGCCGTCAAAATTTGAAGGTCTAAGGCTTGTTTCATAAGTTTCATCAGGGGAGAATTTTTCAATCTCTACGATTCTATCCATATTTTTTCCATTTTATTTTGTAAGAAATTTTAATTTTATCTAAAATTTGCTAAAATAAACATTTAAACTTAGATTATAGAAGTTTTTATGGGAATTTTAGAGCAATTAGAGTTAGATTACGAGCTTGAAGAAATCGAGCGTTTTTTGTATTTTTTTAGAAGTCTTTGCGATGTTTTAGAGCCTTTGATAGTAAAGCTAAGCAGTGATAGCTCAAAATACAAAGAAGCTTTAAAAGACTTGGAGCAAAATATCCACAATGTGGTTTGGGCTGCTAAAAGATTAAATTTAGATGAAATTGCAAATTTTTGCACATTTTGTGAGGAAATTATGCAAGAAGCAGCTAAATTTGATGGGCCTGCTAGCGATGAATTTGTGGATTGGATGTTTTTAGTGGGTGAGCAGCTTGATAGATATTGCAGTGATTATGAAAAAAATGCTTCTTTTTTAAGCGTATTTAACCCTCAAATTGCAAATGTTCCTGATAAAATTTCTAAATAACGGGGACGACTTGGCTTCGACAGGAGTAGAGTGGCCTTGGTGGCATGTCGCTTTGAGCAAAGCGTATAAAGCTCAAATTAAAATTAAACGCAAACAACGTTAAATTTGCTCCTGCTTACGCTAAAGCTGCGTAAGTTCAGTTGAGCCTGAATTTTAAGTGATGCTATCTAGCTTAGGATTTGGTCATTTTCGATAGTGTAGATTGAAATTTGACAAGTTTTGATTGAAGTTAAAGTCTTAGTCTAGCTTGAAATTTTGGAAGGTGAGTTTGGCTAGATGAAATTTTCACCTTTGCTAAGCATGTAGATGCCGTGGTTGTTTTATTTTTGGACAGGGGTTCAATTCCCCTCGTCTCCACCAAATTTAATCTTTCATATATCAATTTATTAGAATTTAGTATTTTAATAATTTAATTTCATCAAAGGTTTCTTATTATTGATAGGACTTCAAGGAAGGCTTCTTTTTAGATAGATGGTAAGGTTTTTATTAATTCTAAATTTAAATTCATTATAAAGCTTGATAGTATTTCTTAGCATTTTAAAAAGTTCTTTTTGTTATCATTTTAAAAAATACTAAGGCTGTTCTATGAATTTTTATGAAGAAATTAAAAAATATCTTGATAATAATCTTTTTACCAACTATGCTCTAGAGGTGGATTTTCCAAATATTTATAATTTTACTAAAAATGAAAACACATATAAAACAACCTTAGATAATATAATCTGTCTATACAACGCCACTCAAAGAAATTTTCAAAATTATAATGAACATCAATTTGAAGATGAATTTATATCAAAAGTGTTAGACATTTTAGGTTGGAAATTTATAAGACAAGATGAAAAGATCATACAAGGTAAATTAGAAAAGCCTGACTTTTTGCTTTTTAGTGATGAAAATATAAAAGCAAATTATGAAAATTTAGACAAAGAAACAAAAAAATCAAGCAATGAATTCACTATTATCATGGAGTCAAAAGCCTATAATGTGCAAATAGATAATAAAAAAGTAAAAGAAAATCCCCATTTTCAAATTTTAAGATATCTTAGTAATCTTAAGAAAAATTATGGCTTTTTAACTAATGGTAGATTTTGGCGTTTTTATGATAACTCTACACTTAGTGCAAACAAAGTATTTTATGAGATAAATTTAGAACAAATCATAAAAGATAAAAACTACCAAGCTTTTGCGTATTTTTATAGTATTTTTGCTTCAGCAAGTTATACAGAAGAAAAACACATAGAAAAATCTTTACAAGTTAATAAAGAATCAAAAATAAAAATAGAAGATGATTTAAAATCTATCATCTATGGAACTAATGGCAATGAATCTTTATTTGAATTTATAGGTTCTAAGATTTATAACAAAACTAAAGCTGATTTAAAGCTAATCTATGAAAATTCTTTATATTTTGTGTTTAGGCTTTTATTTATTGCTTATTTTGAAGATAAATTTGAAAATATCTTAGAAAAGCATAAATACTTCAAAAGCAAAATTAGCATAAAAACTTTATTGCAAAATTTAAGCGATGATGAAAGCTCAAGTGCTGGCTTTGGTGATTTAGAAATGATATTTCAAATTTATAATAAAGGTAAAGGCAATTTTGACATGCCTGTTTTCAATGGCGGGTTGTTTGATGAGAGCAAAACCACTCTTTTAAGCACACCAAAGATTTTCAGCGATAAAGACTTAAAGAAAATTTTAGAAAAATTATTATACTACAAAGATAAAAATTTAACTTTTAAAAGAGACTATAAAACCTTAAGCATAGAGCATTTAGGCACGATTTATGAAGGCTTGCTTTCTTACTTTTTTGAAGTAGCAAATGAAGATATTTACTATGTAAGCTATAAAGAAAAATCAAAAGAAATAGAGTGTTATTTTGATAATTATGATTTTAAAATTTTAGAAAAATCAAAAAAATTAGAAAAATACACTTTTTATGAAAAAGGACAAATTTATCTAAAAAATACTAGCAACTCAAGAAAAGCAAGCGCAAGCTTTTATACACCTCAATCCATTGCTAATTTTTTAATCCAAAGTGCTTTAAAAGACAAACTAAACAATGAAAACATTTTGAAATTTAAAATTCTAGACAATGCTTGCGGTAGTGGGCATTTTTTAGTTGCGGTTTTAAATGCTATCACGCATATTGTTTTATCAGATTTTGAACATTTTACAAATTTAAAACAACTCCATGAACAAGAAAAAGAAAATATCGCAAATCATATAAAAGATTTCACACAAGATTATGAGCTAGATGAAAGCGATGTTTTAAAACGACTTTTGCTAAAACGCATTATTTATGGAGTAGATTTAAATCCATTTAGTATAGAGCTTACTAAGCTTAGTCTTTGGATAGATAGTTTTATCTTTGGAACCCCGCTTTCTTTTATAGAACATCATATAAAATGCGGTAATGCTTTGGTAGGCTCAAGCATAAGTGATTTTGAAAATTTAATAAAGCAAAATAAAGAAAATATTTTCACAAATTCCATTACTCAAGAATTTGAAATTTTACAAGAAGTATTTGAAAAGCTTGATAATCTACAAGATACCAACGAAGAACAAATCAAACAATCCAAACAAATCTATCAAAATGAAATCACACCAAAACTTGATAAGCTAAATTTATATCTAAACTATATCAACTCACTTCATTTTGCTAACAAAGAGGAATTACAAATTCTAAAAGCCCTAAGTCAAGATGATATACAAAATTTAAGCCAAAATGAACAAGCAAAAGCTATCATTAGCAAATATCAAAAAGAATTTAATTTCTTTAATTATGAGTTAGAATTTCCTGAAATCATAGAAAATCAAGTCTTTAAAGGATTTGATATCATCATAGGTAATCCACCTTGGGATAAGTCAGAATTTAGTGACAATGATTTCTTTCCACAATATAAAAGCGATTATAGAAGCTTAATCGCTAGTAAGAAAAAAGAAATTCAAGACAATTTGTTAGCGAAAGATTATATAAAGCAAAATTATGAAAAGCAAAAAGCATATATAGATGTAATTAATGTTTATTATAAAAACACATTTATGTCTAATTCCTTAACAAAAGATATTAATTTATTTCGTCTTTTTGTAGAAAAAAATCTTTCTCTTTTAAAACAAGATGGAAATTTAGCTTATGTGCTTCCTAGTGCTTTGATGTTTGAAGATGGAAGCTTGACTTTAAGAAAAGAAATTTTAGAAAATAAAACTTTAGAGTATTTTTATAGTTTTGAAAATAGACAAGCTATATTTGCTGATGTGGATTCAAGATATAAATTTGCTCTTATGTAAATAAAAAACACACAAGCAAATAAAAATCATAAAATCAAAACGATGTTTTATAAAACAGATATAAACTCATTAAAAAACAAAGATGAAATTTTAACTCTAAGCTTAAAAGATATCAAAAAGCTAAGCCCAACTCACCTAGCCTTAATGGAGTTAAAAGACAAACAAGCTTTAGAAATTTTAAAAAAATCTTATAATGCTTTTCAAACCTTATCTTTTGATTATATAGATTTTAGACAAGAATTAAATATGACTAGTGATAAAGATTTGTTTATAGAAGAGTTTAGGGAAGGGCTTTTACCTTTATATGAAGGTAAAATGATACATCAATTTAATGCAAATTTTAGCCAAGCTACTTATTTTTTAAAAAAGGCTCATTTTGATGAGCGTTTAAAAAGCAAAGAACTTTTAAGAGCTAAAAAAGCTACCGGCAAAGAACTAAAGCCTGAATTGATAAAATACGATAGAGAATTTTTTAGACTTGCTTATAGAGCCGTTGCAAGTGATACAAATGAGAGAACCTTGATAGCTTCTTTATTGCCAAAAAATTGTGGTTTTGGACATAGTATGTTTGCAAATGCACCAAAACTATATATTTTAAAAGATGATGAAATTTGCATGGATATAGTGCCTTATGAAAAGATTTTATTTGTTTTGGCTTTGTTAAATTCTTTAGTGGTTGATTTTATCATAAGAAATATGGTACAAATCAATGTAAGCAAAACCTATTTAGAAAGAATTCCTCTGCCTCAACCAAGTGATGAAGAAATTCAAAACAATGAAATCTATAAAACCCTAGCTAAAAATGCCTTACTTTTACAGCTTTATAATGATAAAAATCATCATTTTGATGAGCTAAAACAAGAATTTAACATAAAAGATGATGAAATTCCAAAAACTAAAAAAGCTTATGATGTCTTAAGAGCAAAAAATGATTTATTAGTTAAAGAACTTTATAGTTTAAGTGATGATGAATTTTCTTACATGATAAGCACTTTTAAAGTCTTAAACGAAAAACAAAGCGAATATATAGCATTATTAAGGAATTAAGATGGAAGATACAAAGTTCATAAGCGATTTACTCGAGCTAGACTTAAATGGCTGTGAAAATATAGTTTTATTTAGTGAATTAATAAGTAAAATCAATGAAAATGAAAAAAATATAATATATAAAGATAGTATTGATTTTTTATATTATTTTTATACTTACAACCCTAATTATTTAAATTATAAATATAAACGAGAAAAACTAAAAGAAGAATACTTAAAACCACTTAATGAGATAATTTACGATATCAAAAATCCTTTATTGCAATTGAGATTAGCAACACTCTTATTGATAGAATACAAAAATGCAAATAAATCTAATACAGCTAAGCTTATCGTAAAAAATACTATTTTATTTTTAGATAAATTATTTTTAGAAAATTCTTATGAATTAAAAGAGGGAGTATTGTTTGCGCTTGATTTAAATTATAAATTTCAACTAGAAGAAGAGTTTAACTATATAAAAAAATTAAAAGATATTATAAGTCATTATCTACATAGCAAAGAATCTAAAAATATGGATTTTATATTCACAAGCTTATTTAAAAAATTAGTTATAGAATATAAAAATTTTTATACCGAGGATGAATTGAATATAATAAAACAAAAACTTTATGAAATTATTGAAATAAAAACTAATCACATAGATACTATAAATGAAGATAATTCTTTGCAATTTCATAAATATATTATATGTGGAATATATGGGGTTTTGATTTTAATAGATAAAAGCAACAAAATAAATATTTATCAAAAGATAATTGATATAAATTTATTAATAGTCAATAAAATTAAATATAGTAATATTAAGAGAGAGGCACTATTACATGCCTTAAGTTTTGCCAATAAAATAAATAACGAAGAGCAAATATCAAAAATTAATTTACTAATACAGGAAAATAATAAAGAAATTGTCTCCAATTTTAAACCAGTATGTTTTAATATTCCAAAAGAAATTCAAGAAGCAATAAAGAGATTTGAAAATAATGTGGATAGTTTTATAAACTTTAATTATAATTTATTTAATTGCATTCTTAAGTTTTATCCATGTTTTAAAGTAAATTTCAAAGAAATAGAAAAAAAAGATTTTTCAGAATTATTTTTTTGGCAAACAATAAACTTTGATGAAGATTACTTGATAGAAAATATTGATAATTCTGGATTATTTAGGAAATATTATAATTATATAATGACATCTTATCCTTGGATAAATATCTTAAAAACAAAATTGCTACAAAGATTTTATCCAAATAAAGAATATTTTTATTCTTTAACTTATGATAATAATATCATTCCAAAAGGGTATGAAGAAATCATAGCTAGAATGTTTTGTGCTGGGATACACAAAGACTATATGGACTTTTTTGTATATGCTTCAGTAAGCATTGAGGCTATATTAAGACATATAATAGGCGAAGATATTATAAAGAATGACAAAAAAAATCATCAAATACAAGAGTATGAAACTTTAGAAAATTTATTAGGCAAAATAAAAAAACAAAATCTTTTAGAGGAAGATACTGTAAAAGAATTGCGATTATTGTTTTGTAAAGATGGTTTTAATATTAGAAATAAAATAGCACATGCAAGATTTTCACAAGATATTTTTAACGGGCATTATATGTTGGCTGATTATATGTGGTATTTTTTGATGAATTTTTTTATTAGAAATTATTATAAATCTAAATAGAAAATAAGCTTTCTTTGCAAGGATAGCCTTGCAAAGAATTTATACAAATAAAGAATTTACACTTTCATTGTGATAAACTCTGCGTATTACCTCACCAAAAATAGGTGCTACGCTTAGGACTTTGATTTTATCCATTTGTTGTTTTAAAGGTATAGTGTCAGTTACTACTAGCTCATCTAATGCATCTTTAGCTATTCTTTCATAAGCTACACCACTAAGCACAGGGTGAGTGCAGCAAGCTATAACTGACTTTGCACCTTTGCTTTTAAATACTTCAGCAGCTTTTACTATGGTTCCTGCTGTATCGATAATATCATCTACTAAAATCACTTCTTTATCTTTTACATCGCCGATGACATTCATCACTTCGCTTTCATTAGCTTTTTCGCGTCTTTTATCTACTATAACTATATCAAGTCCTAAAGCTTTTGCTACGCTCCTAGCTCTTGCTATACCGCCTATGTCAGGACTTGCGATGATAGGATTTTTGTAGTTTTTATTTTTAATATAATCATTAAAAATAATACTTCCGTAAAGATTATCCACAGGTATATCAAAAAAGCCTTGAATTTGTCCAGCATGTAAGTCTATGGTAGCTACTCTATCTACTCCTGCTGATTCTATAAGATTTGCTACTAATTTTGCAGTAATAGGCACCCTAGGACTTGCTTTTCTATCTTGTCTAGCATAGCCAAAATAAGGAATGATAGCTGTGATAGAGCTTGCACTTGAGCGACGCAGAGCATCTGTCATGATTAAAAGCTCCATTAGATTATCATTTGTTGGAGCACAAGTACTTTGTATGATAAACACATCTTTACCACGCACGCTTTCATCTATTTGAATGCTAATTTCACCATCACTAAAACGCTTCACGCCTGCATTGCTAAGAGGCAATGAAAGGTATTTTGAGATTTTTTTAGCAAATTCCTCATTTGCTGAACCAGAAAATATTTTATATCCACGCATATATAAGCCTTAGAAAGTTTTTTGTGATGATATAAAAAGTTTTTTAAAAATACAATAAAACATATTAAAAGCCGTGTAATCTTTTTAAATCCGCATCAATAGGAAATTTATTTCCATCTTTATCTACGCTTACATAAGTTACCACAGCTGAAGTTACATGCATACAATACACACGGCCATATTCATTAGCTCTTTGAGTAACTACTTCTACTTCTACAGTGATGGATGTATTACCTGCTTTGATGATTTTTGCATAGCAAGATACCAAATCACCTACGAAAATTGGCTCTTTAAAAATGATTTTATCTACCGCAACCGTGACAACTCTTTGTGGGGAGAGTTCTCTTGCGGCAATGGCTCCGGCTAGGTCAATTTGTGACATGATCCAACCACCAAAGATATTACCAGCGGGGTTTGTATTGCTTGGCATAGCTATAACTCTTAGTTTAGGTTCTCCCATATCTTTCATACATTCTCCTTGTGTTTTAAAAAAAACATTATAATTAAGTTTTAAAAATAAAGAAAGGTAAAAAATGAATGATTTTAAGCAAATAGCAAAAATTGTGAAAAATAGGAAACAAAATATCAATAGTCTTTATAATATACTTCAAACTAATCAAAGTCATCCTTTGATAGATAGAGCTTTAGAACTAGCTAATCTTGAAAATGAAAAAAGCAATGTTTTGGCAATGTTGCGTCGTTTGGTGGATTTAAAAGAGGAAAATTTAGTCCAAGAACTTGAGAAAAAAGGTTTAAATGAAGAAGAAATTTCTCAAATAAAATATAAAGTTTTTTCTTTAGTAAGAGCCTTTTATGAAGTAGAACACCAAGATTTAATCGATGAGATTAAGAGTAAAAATTTACTCGATGAGTTTTATTTAGCTTTGGTTCAGGGTGTGCATAATATAGGCGTAGTTATGAATTCTTTTGAGCTTGTTTGGAGTAAACAAATTTTAGATACAAATAATAAAATCTTAAAAGAACAATTTCCAAATTTAAGTGATGCTTTGGAGTTTTTAAAACAAAATGAGCTTTATCAACTTAATCAAGATGGTGAGATTTGTGAAAGAAGCTATGGAGCTTTAGTTAAAATAGGAACACTTTGGAGATTTTTACCTTATGCAAAGGCTTTTGAAAATGAAGTTTTAAAGCTTGAATATGAGTTTGATAAACTTTTAGAAAAACTAAGAAATTGTGCGTTAGATGATGAAAAAAATGCTTATATTGACTATATAGAAAAATTAAAATTTGCATTTTGTGAAAAAGATAATAATGAAGTGGTTAAAAAATGGCAAGAAGCAGAGCTTGCGTGGATGGAAGTAAAATGCCCATTGCAAATTGGCCATCCTTTAGAATACTATGAAGACTCTTACACACATGCAGTAGCACTTGAGTGGGATATACGCTTAGAAGATGTGAGTGATTTTAATGGGAATGAGTTTAAAGATAAAATCAAAGAAAGCTTTGCAATGGTGTATGCGAATTTAGATGAAGAAGACGAAGCTTTGTTTGATGAGGTAAATTTTAATCTTGAAAAAACTCAGCTTTATATTTGTATGCCTATGATTTTTTATGGAGCAGAGCTTAAGGGACTTTTTTCTGCTCAAGTAGTGCCAAATGATGAGTATGTAAGCAATATAGCAGGCAAAAAGATCTTTGCTTTTTTAAATTATGTTTATGAAAATGCTAAAACCAAACCTTTTATGAAGCTTTCTTCTATGGTATTTGAAAAAGAATTTTTAGATTATGGTAGAGAAATTTTATTTTACAATGAAAAATTATGGAAAAGAATTTATGAAGTTTCTACCATAGGTCATGAGTTTGGACATATTTTCTTTGTGGCAAATGATAGCGAAAAGAAAATGAATGAAAGTGGTGTGTTTAAAAATATAGAAGAGTTTAAAGCTACTGCGGGTGGGCTTGTGAATTTCTTTTTACATGAAGAAGATGATTTAAAGCTTCCTGTGTTTTATGAGCTTATTAAAAGGGCTATAGGATTGATTGCTTGGCAAAGAGTAGAGGAGGTTAAGCCTTATTATACAGAAGGTTTGATTCATTTGTCATTGTTGTTTAAATCAGGGGTGCTATCTTTTGCAAATGAGAAATTAAACATTAAATTTGATGAGGAAGCTTATGAAGCCTTTAAGGCCGTGTTTATGCAAAATTATTATAAGTTAGCAAGACATTATATGTTAAAAGAAGATGCTAAAAATTATTTAGATGAATTTTGTGTTTTAGAAGATGAGGTGTTTTTACCACTTAATGAAGAGTGTAAGGAATTTGTAAAATACTACTATGAATTACACAAACTTTATGGCAATGAGATCGATGAAAGTGGAGAGTTTGAAAAATACTCTAATGCAAAATAAAATTTTATCAAGAAGAACTTAGCTTTCTTCTTGATATTTGCTATTTTCTAATGCTTTTTCCATATCTTTTTGCGTTTTTAAAATCGCTTTACTAAAACCATTTAGCACTGAAAATGGGGCAAATTGCGCCGCTCTTTTTTCTCTTGGCATTGGTGGAAATTGTTTTGATTTTTGATATTTTATGTCTATTATATCTTTATAATCATCATGCATTATGACCTCCTATTAAAGAAGTAATTTCTTTGGTTTCATTATCTAAACTTGAAGCTTTTAAAATAGCCTTTTTACCAAATTTTTGCATGATTTGAAGTCTTGCTTTTTGGAGTTTTTCTTCTTTTTCAAGTTGATTTTTTTCTTGTAAAATTGCATTAAAATCACTAAATAAATTTAGTTCTTGGAAATTTTCTTGAGCTTTATCTGTGATATTATTTAAAGTTAGGCTGATTTTTCTAATACTTAAGTTTTTATCGCTGATTTTATAAAAAAGTTCTAAGGCTTTTTTATTGATGATTTTTAGAGAATGGGTAAAATTTTCTAAATTTATACTTCCATGAGCATTTTTAGGTATAGTTCTTCCATAATTATCTTTAGTAATAGCTCCTTTGTAAGAAGCCAAAATACTTGAATTTTCTAAATTGCTTTTATCATATTGTATATCTAGTGTGATATGGTTTGTTTTAAGGTTGTTTTGAATAAGTTCAAGCACCAAATGATCAACAAGTTCTTTTAAAACTTTTATTGTTTGATTATTATCATATGCAAAGGGTAAAACCTTAGCCATGACTTTAGAGTGATTTTGTGATTTGTAATTTTTAATATCTTTCATCGTGCAAGTTTCAACGCCCCATGCATGATCGATCAAAAGTTCAGCATTAACACCAAAGTGTTTATAAAGCAAAGCTTCGTGTTTTAAAGAAAATCTTGCAAGATCTCCCATAGTATGAATGTTTAAATCTGCAAGTTTTAAGGCAATGCCTTTACCTATACGCCAAAAATCTTTTAAAGGTTTGTGTTGCCATAATTTATATCTATATAATTTTTCATCTAAAAAGGCTATAAGCAAGCCATTTTCATCTACTTTTTGTCTTTTAGCAAGTATATCCATAGCAATTTTAGCTAAGTATAAATTTGTGCCTATGCCTGCTGTTGCGGTGATTTTACTTGTGTGTGAAATATCAAGTAAAACCTTAGTAAGTAACTCATAAGCTGAAAGTTTGTATTTTTCAAGATAAGAACTAAGATCGATAAAAACTTCATCAATAGAGTATATATGGATATCTTTTGCATCAAAATACTTCAAATAAATGCTGTATATTTTTGTGCTAAATTCTATATAAGTTGCCATTCTGGGTTTAGCAATGATGTAATCTAGTTCTAAATTTAAATCATTTTCAAGTTCTAATGTATCAAAACTTTTATCTTTAAAGCGGTGTTTTTTAGTTTGTTTTAGTCTTTCTTGATTGATTGAATGGATTTTTTGTTTAAACTCAAAAAGCCTTAACCTACCGGGTATATTGTAAGTTTTCAGCGCAGGTGAAACTGCTAGTATGATGGTTTTATCTGTTCTTGATTCATCTGCTACAATAAGATTAGTTGTTAAAGGATCTAGATTTCTTAAAACACATTCAGCTGAAGCATAAAAAGATTTCAAATCAATAGAAGCATAAATTTGCATAGTATGTGAAGCTTGCCTTTAGATTTATTAAGTTTGATAGTATTAATTATAACAATAAAAACTATTAAAATAGATGAAAGGAAATGAATTTTATAAGGTGGCGGACAGAGAGGGATTTGAACCCTCGAGACCCGTTAAGATCTGCACCCTTAGCAGGGGTGTGGTTTCAGCCACTCACCCATCTGTCCGTATTAAAAGGGAAAGTATATCTTATTGTTTATAAGATATACCTTAAATTTATACACTAAGATAAGCTATGATTAAAGTTATAACAAAACCAGCACCTAAAACTGCGATTTGTTTGCCTCTGTCTTTGCGTATAGCTATAATAGTGATTAAAAGTCCTGAAATATAAAGGATTATCATAGCAAGCGCAAAAGCTAACCCAGCCACAGAAAAATACCACATACCTTTATCTTTATGAAGCAAAATCATATTGCCAAGTAAGCTTCTTTCTTTTGTGATGATTTCATAGTTATTTTCATCTATTTTAATAATACTTGCAGTATAGCTTATAGTGCCAAGCTCTATACCATCACCTTTTTTGTTAAGTTTTGGTTCTAAAGATGAAGGAAGTTTTAAGTTATTTTTCTTTAAAAAATCAATTAAAAATTCAGCTTCAGCACCTTCTTGGATAATGGCTTGAACTTTTTGACTTTGAATTTTAGCTCCACTTTCTCCATCATAACCAGCTATATAGGCAAAACCAGTAACAGCATATAAAAATGCTAGTGGCAAGAAAAATAAGCTAATGTAAATGTGAATTTGTCTGAATAATTTGTTTTTATTCATTTTTTACTCCTTTTTGAAAATAATGAAAAGTATATTATCAAAAAGTGAAGCGAAAATAAAATTTTAATCTTTTTTAAATTTACGGGCTAGAGTAAAAAAGCTTCGTATAATTCCATAAAGCACATATAAACTTGCAACGATTAACGCACTTTCTAAAAAATACAAATAAAGCATTGAAAATAAGATTACTAAAAGGATTAATACTTTTAAAACATTTGCACGTTTTAAATCGATTTTTTTAAAGCTTGGATATCTTATATTGCTTACCATTAAAAAAGCTAAAAGCATTTGAATACATACTATCATTAAAGAAAAATCATGCAAAAAATCGTAATATAAATAAGCGCTTACCCATAAAGCGCTTACAACTGCTGCTGTTGGTATAGGAAGTCCTATAAAAACTGAAGGTTCATAAGTACCTGTGGTGACATTAAATCTTGCTAAGCGTATAGCGCCAAAAACTACAAATAAGCCTGCTATCAAGGAACCAAAACGACCATATTCATAACCTATGCTCATATAAAAAAGCATGGCAGGTGCTACGCCAAAGGCTATTAGATCTGCTAGCGAGTCAAACTCAACTCCAAATTTAGAAGTTGAATTTGTAGCTCTTGCAACGCGACCATCTAAACCATCACAAATTAATGATAAAATGATATAAATTAATGCTTTATCAAAGTTTTGATTAATAGAAGCAATCACTGAAATAATGCCTAAAAATATGGAAGCAGCTGTAAAAAGATTAGGTAAAATATAAATTAGTTTAAAATTCATGGATTTAAATATCCTATCAATGCACCAATGCGTACTTTGTCATTTTCATTTACGCAAATTCTAGTATCTTTTGGAAGTAATAAACTCACATTACCATCAAACATAAAACCTATATTTTGTCCATGGTTTAAATGATGACCAAAATCATCAATATGAGCTTTTCTATTTAAAGCACCAAAAATGATACGTAATGCCCATTGTTTGCTCTTAGAATGAGCTAAAAATAACATTCTTTCACCCATTAAATTTGTATTTTTCATAAATGGACATAAAAAAAGTCCGTGTCTTAGCCTAGTTTCTTCTATATCCATATCAAGTGGAGCTATGATATTGCCTTGATGAATGATATTGTTTATAATTTGTACTTCTATACATTCGCCAAGCTCTTTATATGAGCTTGTTTTAATGCTTTTTATTTTTCCTTCTATGGGAGCTATGATAGTATTTGGATCTGCTATATAATCGATTTTACTAGTTCTAAAAAGACAAACAAAAAGTATAAAAATACACCACAAAAGCCAAGAAAATCCCCATATAAATTGAGCTATTGCAAAAACTATAGCTAGAACTATGAGTAAATTCCAGCCAGCCTTTGCAATAAAATTTGTTTTCATTAGTTATCCTTAGTAGCTTCTTGCTCTTTTTCTTCTAAGCGTGTTGGAAGATTATTTTCTTCTTCATAATTTTTAATAATCTCTCTTACTTTAGCACCATCAATAGTTTCTTCTTCATAGAGTGCTTGTACCATTACTTCTATAGCACCGCTATAAGTTTTTAAAATTTCTTTTACACCCGCATAGCGTTCATCTAAGGTTTTCTTCACATACTCATCTAAATCTTGAGCCATTTTATCAGAATAATCTTTGATAGTTTGTCCACCACTTAAGAAAGTATTTCTTTGTTTTTCAAGCACCATTAAACCTGCGATTTCACTCATGCCATACATAGAAATCATAGCTTTTATGATATCAGTTGCGCGTTCAAGGTCATTGCTTGCACCAGTTGAAATTTCTTTAATGAAAATTTCTTCAGCTGCACGCCCACCTAAAAGTACATCAACTTCAGCTAAAAGCTCGTGTTTTTGCATTAAAAATTTATTTTCTTCAGGGGTATTAAGCGTATATCCTAAAGCTGCTAAACCACGCGGTATAACAGAAACTTTACTTACTTTTTTAGCACCTTTTGTGGTTTCAGCAATTAAGGCATGGCCGCATTCATGATAAGTTACGATTTTTTTCTCTTTATCATTAATTCTACGTGATTTTTTCTCAAGTCCTGCTATAGCTCTTTCTACTGCTTCAACTAAGTCTTTTTGTTCTACATGTTTTTTAGAATCTCTACCTGCAAGTAAAGCTGCTTCGTTAATGATATTTGCTAAATCAGCACCCGCAAGACCTGCTGTTAATCTTGCGATATCTTCTACCTTTACTTCAGGCGAAATTTTAACATCTTTCATATGAACTTTTAAAATATCACATCTACCTTTAAAATCAGGCTTATCTACTAAAACTTGTCTATCAAAACGTCCCGGTCTAAGTAATGCCGCATCAAGTACTTCAGGACGGTTTGTCGCTGCTAGTACGATTACTGGTGAGCTTTCAGTACCAAAGCCATCCATTTCTGCTAGAAGTTGATTTAAAGTTTGCTCTCTTTCATCATTTCCGCCCATCATGCCACTTGCAGCACGGGATTTACCTATAGCATCAATTTCATCTATAAATACAATAGCCGGAGCTTCTTTTTTAGCATTTTCAAATAAATCTCTAACCCTACTAGCACCAACACCCACAAACATTTCTATAAAAGATGAACCTGAGACGCTAAAAAATGGTACATCAGCTTCGCCTGCCACTGCTTTTGCAAGTAAAGTTTTACCCGTACCTGGAGGGCCTACAAGCAAAAGTCCTTTTGGAATTTTTGCTCCAAGATTGATATATCTTTCAGGATATTTTAGAAAATCAACAATTTCTTTAACCTCTTCTTTTGCTTCCTCAACACCTGCAACATCATTGAATTTAACTTTTGGTTTTTCTGAATTTACAAGTTTTTTAGAGCTTCCTATACCAAGTATAGATCCGCCCATATTTTTTTGCATACGAGAGGCTAAAAACATCCATATACCAAAGAAAATAAATACCGGTAAAACCCAAGAAAGCAAGATATCTATAAACCAATTACTTTCATTAAAAGCTCCATAAGAAACGCCTTTTGAATCAAGTAAAGGCACAAAAGTAGCATCATTTGGAACTTTTTTAGTAATATATACCATATTTCCTGCTTTAGACACAGCTTTTATGGTGGTTTGGCCTATATTAACTTGGGCAATTTGATTATTTTCAATTAGAGTTTTTAATTCAGAATAAGTAACTTTTTTAGTATTTTCTCCGCCCATAATACCCATACTACCATCATCTGAAAATCCTTTAAATAAAAGAATCATCACAATGGCAAAAATAGCGAAAATAAAAATAGGGTTTTTATTGAAAAAGCTATTATTGCTTGGATTATCTTTTGGTTCGTTTGGTTTTTTATTCATTATTTTGTTTCCTTTTTGTAAGCTAAACTCAACCACTCTCCTTTGTGTTTGTATTCTAACAAAGTCAAATCTTTGAATTTATCTTTAATTCTTTCTTCGTATTTGTTTAAAATACCAGATAAGATTAAAATTCCACCTTCTTTGGTTTTTTCTTTAAGATCTTTTTCTAGTATGATTAAAATATCGGCAATGATATTTGCCACAACTATATCATATTTATGTAAGCTTTTATTAATAGAACCTACCCAAATATCATCAAAGCTAACTTGATTTAATTTTGCATTTTCCTTGCTTGCAACTATAGCTAGCTCATCTGTATCGCAAGCTTGCACTTTAGCTCCAAGCTTTGCCATGATGATACTTAAAATCCCACTTCCACAGCCTACATCTAAACAAAATTTGGAATCATCTGTGTATTTTTGTAAAAATTCTATACAAGTATAAGTACTTTCATGATGTCCTGAGCCAAAAGCTAGGGCAGGATCTATAATGATATTGATTTTATCTTGCATAGGTTTTTGCCAAGTCGTGTGAATATGGATTTTGTCAATAGTTAAAGCTTGTATGCCTTTTTTATACTCTTCTATCCAGTTTTTATTTTCTTTTTTTTCTAAAGTAGAATGAAAATAAATCTTAGTGTTAAATTTTTCACATAATTTTTGATGAAAATTTTGTAAGGCTATTTGAATGAGTTCTATATCTTCTTCTGATCGTATATAAATGCCATCGTTTTTTTCTTCTATGGCGTCTATATCTAGAGAAAAAATAAGATCAAGGAATAAATCTAAATATTCCTTGTCTGTTTGAAAAAAAAGTTCGTAATAATGTGTTTGCATAAAAACTTATAATTAGCCTTCGTTTGTTCCTAAAACATCTTCAAGTTTTTCTTTTAATACTTGAGGTGTAAAAGGTTTTACGATATAGTTATTTACACCTGCTTTTAAGGCTGTAATAACTTCTGCCTTACCACCTTCTGTAGTTACCATGATAATAGGCATATCAGCGTATTTTTCTTCTGCTCTTACTTTTTTTACTAGTTCTAAGCCGTTCATTTCAGGCATATTCCAGTCGGTAATTAAAATTTTAATATCATCATTTTGTGAAAGTAAATCCCAAGCTTCAACTCCATGTTCAGCTTCTAAAACATCTTTATGACCTAATCTTACAAGAGTGTTTTTGATTATTCTTCTCATGGTAGAACTATCATCAACTACTAATAACTTCACTTTTTTTCCTTTATTTCGATGTAATTACATAAGTGTAATTGTATCGTTTTTATTTTTATTAATCAATTAAAAGTATATATTATACCATTTTAAAATAAAATTAGAATTTAATCACTCTCCATTTTTATTGTGATTAAATTCAGGCACAATTTCCTTTAAAACTTTTGCAGGATCTGTGCTTTGGAGTAATTTTTCTATTTCTTGATTTAAAATTTTTAAATCTTTAATTTCGCTAGTGGTAACAAAAATACTTTCATATTGAGTTTTTAAATCATCTTCATGGATTAGAAGTTCTTCATAAAGTTTTTCACCTTTTCTAAGTCCAGTGATTTTAATTTCTAATTTTTTATTAGAAAGCAAAAGCATTTTTTTAGCCAAATCCATGATTTTAACAGGCTCACCCATATCAAGTACAAATAACTCCCCGCCTTTTGCAATAGCAGCAGCTTGTAAAACAAGTTGCACAGCCTCATCCACAAGCATAAAATAACGTACTATATCAGGATGAGTAAGAGTAAGTGGCTCATTAGCTGCAATTTGAGCTTTAAATTTAGGTATAACACTTCCACTTGATCCTAAAACATTACCAAAACGCACACAAGCTACTTCAAAATTTTCACAACTTGAACTTAGTGCATAAAGCTCACAAATTCTTTTTGTACAACCCATGATATTAGTTGGTCTTACAGCTTTATCAGTACTTATCATAACAAATTTGGCAACCTTGTAAGTTTTTGCAAGATCGATTAAATTTTTAGTACCTATGATATTATTTAAAATAGCTGAATGTGGATTTTGCTCACACAAAGGCACGTGTTTATAAGCTGCTGCATGTAAAACCAAATCTATGTTTTTTTCTTGTAAAAGTTTTTCTAGAGCTTCTTTGTCTAATATACTCATCATAATAGGTTCAATTTTTTCTTTATGCAAGCTTAATTCTTCATTGATTTTATATAAATTATACTCGCTATGATCAAGCATGATTAAGTGTTTTGCGCCAAATTTAATGCATTGTTTGCAAAGCTCGCTTCCTATAGTCCCGCCAGCCCCACTAACTAAAACTACTTTATCTTTGATAAAATCAATCACGCAAGCATTATCTAAATCTTTTGGCTTGCGTGCTAATAAATCTTCGATGCTTATATCTCTTGCTTCATTTTGTGTAAAAGAAAAAAGTTTTATATCATTAATCCCATAAGCAATAAGCTCATCAAAAAGCTTTTTGAGTTCTTCTTGCTCAAGTTTTAAAGCAATGATAGCAGTATGAATACCTTCAGCGGTATATTTTCTAATGACTTCTTTTTCTTCAACTATAAATTTATCACAATAAGTACCTATTAAATTTTTACGCTCATCTACCACAGCTACAGGAAAAAGTCCTAAGCTCCCTTCTTTGGCTCCTTTTAATAAATGCAAAGCCTTTGAAGTGGCACCAACTACTATACAAGGATGTTCTTCATTATATTTTGGCTTTCTAAAATCAACTATCATTCTTTTGCTTATACGCAAACTTCCAATTAACATACAAGATAAAACAAAGTCTATTCCTATAACGCTTCTTGGAAAAGGATTAAAAAAATCATCATAAAAATAATAAATTGCTAAAAATACAAGTTCAGCTAAAGCTAAAGCGATAACTAATTTACGTGCCTCATTAAGTGAAAAAAATCTCCAAGCAACTTGATAAATTTTAAAAAAAGCTAGAAAAATGATTTTAAGTAAAATCAAAATCACCGCACTTTTAAACATACCTTCATAAAATTCACTCGGGATGTCTGCACTAAAGCGTAAAGAAAAAGACAAATAAATACTTATAACAAAAAGTAAAATATCAGCGCCTAGGAAAAAACCTAAGCGTTTGCTTTTATAATCCATCTTAGTCCTTTAAGGTGTTTAAGATTAAAGTAGAAACTTCTTCTACATCAGCTTTACTCATAGTAGTTGCACTTGGAAGGCAAATTCCATTGCTAAAGAAAAACTCACTATTGCCATTTAAGTAAGCATCGCAACCTTTATAAAGTTCTTGTAAATGCATTGGTTTCCAAAGTGGACGACTTTCGATTTTATTATCTTTTAAAACTTGTATGATTTTTAAAATTTTATCTTGAATTTGAACATTTTTATTTTCACATATACAATGTTTTTCATAAGTATTAAGTTTATTTAAATCAAAATCAAGTAAAGCAGTACTTAGCCAGCGATTTGACTTGGTATTTTCAAGTTCATCTAAAAAAGTAAAGGTGCCACTTAAAAATTCTTTATACCAGCTATAAATTTCACGCTTTTTACTTACTCTTTCTTCTAAAACTTCCATTTGAGCAGTGCCGATTGCACCTAAGATATTACTCATTCTATAATTATAGCCATATTCTTTATGCTCATAATGAAGGCAATTTTCTCTAGCTTGAGTGCTATAAAATCTTGCTTTTTCAAGATTAGCATGATTTTCACTCACAAGCATACCACCACCGCCTGTTGTGATGATTTTATTACCATTAAAAGAATATACTCCAAAATCCCCAAAAGTACCTAAAGCTTTATTTTTGTAAAAACTTCCCAAAGCTTCAGCAGCATCTTCGATTAAAAAAATCTCATTTTCTTTACAAATTTGGACAATCTCATCCATTTTAGAAGCATTACCATAAAGGTGTGTTAAAATGAGAGCTTTTGGCTTTTTAGGGCTTTCTTTGATAGCTTTTTTTAATAAATTTACATCTAAATTATAAGTTTCATCACAATCAATAAACACAGGCGTAGCATTCATGTAAGAAATAGGCGCTACTGAAGCAATAAAAGTAAAACTTGAAGCTAAAACCACATCACCCTCTTTGATACCCAAAACTCTTAAAGCTAAATGAATAGCTGCAGTGGCTGCATTTAGAGCAAGTGCGTTAGAACTTTTTGTATAATCTTTAATACTTTGTTCTAAGGCATTAACAAATTCACCCAAAGGTGCTATATAATTACTTTCAAAAGCTTTGTGTATGTATTCTAATTCTTTTCCACTCATATGTGGTGCTGATAGAAAAAATCTCATTTTACCTCCTTTATTTTCTTAGCAGGAACTCCAGCATAAATGCCTTTAGAAGTTAAGTTTTTAACTACAACTGCTCCTGCGCCTAAAGTTATATCATCATTTAAACTCATACAAGGAATAACGCTTGAATTAACTCCCAAAAAACAACGCTTTCCTATTTTTACATTTCCTGTTAGTTTAACTCCAACGCTAATATGGCTAAACTCATCTACAAAACATTCATGCTCAATCACACAGGCAGTATTTAAAATCACACCTTTTGCAATGCTAGCTTTAGCATTAACTACGACATTTGGCATGATTAAAATACCCTCATCATCTAAAAAAGCACTTGGGCTAATAATAGCACTTTTGTGTATCAAATTTACTAATCTAAATCCATCATCTTTTGCTTTTTTGAAAAGTTTTTCTCTAATAGAGTTTGCGCCAATAGCAATAAACATATCATGTTTTTCTAAGTTGGAGTGATATTTTAAGCCTTTATTATCATCTAAAAAGATGATTTTTTCATACCCTAAATTTCTAGCCACATCAGCACAGACTAAACCATGCCCACTAGAACCATATATATAAATACTTTTAGTTGTGTCCATTGAATTTATCCGTTGTAGCTACTCCTTCTTTATTAACCCCACTTCTTTTTAAAACTTTAACAATGGTCATAAAAAAGATTTTAAGATCAAATAAAAAAGAGCAATTTTGCACATATTCTACATCATATTTAAATTTTTGCTCCCAAGAAATAGCATTGCGTCCATTAATCTGTGCCCAACCTGTAATGCCCGGTCTTACATCGTGGCGTTTTTTTTGCTCTTGATTGTATAAGGGTAAGTATTCTACAAGTAAAGGTCTTGGGCCTATGAAGCTCATATCGCCTTTTAATACATTAAAAAGTTGTGGTAATTCATCCAAGCTCAAGCTTCTAACTAGCTTACCAAAAGGCTTTAGGCGTAATGCATCAGGAAGTAATTCTCCATTTTCATCGGTTTCATCACTCATAGTTTTAAATTTATAAATATAAAAAATTTTTTCATTTAATCCTGGTCTTGCTTGTTTAAAAAGCACACTTCCTTGAACGATTTTTAAAACAATACCGATAAGCACTATAAAGGGTAAAAAAATAATCAATAAAATCAAAGCCAAAAAAAAGTCAAAAACACGCTTTAAACCATTTTTATACATTTGTAAAACCCCTATAAAAATCAAGATATTTCAAAGCTATGATATTTTCATCATAATTTTGCGCTCTAAGAAAAGCATTTTGTGCTAAAGTATTTTTTAGTTTTTCATCTTCTAATAAAACTGCGATTTTTTCAGCTAAATCTTTACTATCTTTACATTTACAAATTAAACCATCTATGGCATTATCCACTGCCTCAATGCAACCCTCAGCATCACTTACAACACATGCTTTTTTGCAAGCTTGTGCTTCTAAAACCGTTCTTGGATAGCCTTCTTTATAGCTTGGTAAAACAAAAATATCGCATAAATTTAATAAATGTGCAATATCACTTCTTGCGCCAAGATAAAAAACATCATTTGAGTTTAAAAATTCTAATGGTGCACAAGATTTATTATCATCTCTTCCACCCACTAAAACAAAATTTGCCTTATCTTTTAAAATTTGGCTTGCTTCATAAAATTCTTTAATACCTTTATGCCAAAGCGCTCTTGAAATCATTAAAACGATAGGCTTATTGGGCATATTGTGTTCTTTTAAAAAAGCTTGTTTTTCTTCTGTGTTAATTTTTAAAGGTAAAAATTGTTTTAAATTTAGTCCTACGGATTTGATGATTTTGATTTTTTCTTCTTTTAAGCCTAAATTTTTCATAAATAAAGCATTGCTTTCATTGACAAAAATAAAACCATTAGCAAGTTTAAAAGAAATTTTATAAAGTAAATTAATGCTCATTCTTACTAATTTGCTTTTAAAATCATCATCTATATAAAAACTTCCTAAGCCTTCAACCAAACCAAAAGTGTATTTAATGCCCGCCATTTTAGCTGCTATGATACCTGTTGTATTGCTTTTGTGAGCACTTGTTTGTAAAAGATCTAAATTTAAACTTTTGAGTGTATTTTTTAAACTAAGTAGATTTTTAAAAACAATCAAAGGATTGACACTTGATCTAGCTAAATCATAAAAACAAACCTTATAGCCTAGCTCTTGTAACTTAATAGCAAAATCATCTTTTGGAGTGATGATTATAACTTCATGATTATTTTTTTCTAAAGCCCTAATGAGTGCAAGACGAAAATAATACACACTCATTGCACTATGGGTTAAAATTCCTATTTTCATCTTTTTAGCCTATAAATTTTTGCTCTTGCATCATTAGTGACTTGCTCAAATAAATCTTGATCATATTGATTTAATAAAAACATTTGTATATAAGCACTATTATAAAGACTTTCATCTAAAATCACAAAGCTTTTGTATTCTCTTAAAAAGAGCAAATAAATTTGAGCTTTTGAATCAATTTCATTGTAATAAAATTTGCCATTAGTGATGGATTCTATATCCACAAAAGCTTTTAAAGGTATACTTGCACCTTCTACTTTTAAGGCTCTAAAATCATTAATAATTTCTACTCCATTATCAAGCATAACAGAACCTGTGGTTTTATCTTGAGCTATAGCATTAGCTTGGGAGAAAAATAAACTTTTTTCTTGCTCTCCATTGTCAGGATTTGTATTTGCAAATTGTGCTACCACGGGCATGATACGCAACATTCTATAAGGCATGTAAATATATACATCTCTAGTTTTATTGGTATCAAATTTAAAATCTTTATCATTTAAACTTTCTAAAAAATCTTTAGCACTTGTTTGGTTATAATCTCTTACCATAGCTTTTAAAACATCAGGATAATTTTCTTTGAAAGATTTTTCAGTGTATTCTACGCTAAGTCTTGCCATGTTAGCTGCTGGAATTTGTTCTTTACTTAAGACAAAAGATGAGAAAAAATTATCTTTTCCTAGGTGTTTTCCACCATCGATTAAGGTTTTTACATCGCTATAATAGCGTATTGGATAACCATAATCCCACCAAGCAACGACATAATCTTCTCTTTGAGCTTTATTTTTTAAATCATTTAAAATACTAGCTTCATAAGAAGTAAAAACAGTAGAGGATTTATAATAATAAATATGCATCAAAGCAGGGCTTATGCTAAAAAATGCAATAAGTATGAGTAAGATATTTTTATTTCTTAGACTAAGTTTGATTTGTTTTTTTTCTAAAAAATTAAAAAAAGCATATAAAAAATACCCAAAACCCAAAGCCATCACAGGAACTGCATAAATGGTAAATCTAAGTCCAGCTCTTAAAGCCATAAAACCTAGTGCAAGCATAGGTAGAGCTAAAAGCATGCTTTTATGATCTTTACAAAGTAAGATAAAACCTATAAAAGAAAGGATAAATACTAAAACACTAGAGCTAATTCTTTGCATAAATACTTCAGGATTGATAGTATTTACTTCCATAATAGTTTCATTAACATTAAAATACATAAAGGCAGCATCTTTTAAATTTTGCACATCAGAAGCTTTAAAAACATAAAATTTAAGTTGATATAAAACAGGATCTAAACCACCACTTAAATGTAATATCAAAATGCTAATAAAAATCAAAGCCCAAATCATATAAAAATTAATTTTTTCTTCTTTAAAAGCAAAAATAGCAAATAATAATACAATCAAAGCAAGTTTATATTGCCATGCTAGCATACTTAAAGCTATGATCATCAAAGCAATAGCTAGATAAAAAATCTTTTCTTTTCTATGAAATACTAAAGTATAAAGTCCAAAAAGTCCTATCATAGCAAAATTTAAAGAATAGCTTGATGGATACCACCATAAATAAATCATAATGAAAACCGGACTTAAAAGTAGGGTGAAAATGTCTTTATTAATAGTTAAGCGTATAAAAGTAAGTAAAATAAGCATTGGTAAAACTAATACTAGCATATCAGTATCATAATACCCACTCATAGTGCGGTTGTAATAACTATTTGCAATGCTTCCAAGCAAGGCTGCTATAAAACCATAAGTAGTGAGTTTATACTCTCTTGCGATTAATATAATAGGCACAACAATCAAAGAAGCAAAAAAAGTACTCATATATAAAATAATACTTTCAAAGCTAAAAGGCAAAATACTATAAAGCCAATAAGTCAAAGTAGAAAGTGAGCTTCCAAAATAAGATAAGTCATTAGGTTGATGAAAACCTGCTATCATATCTCTTGCACCTTCTGCAAAAGCATAACCATCATTAGTAGTAATCATGAGTTGATCATTAAAGAAAAACTCATAAAACTCACTTGCCCAAGCTACCCAGTATAATCTACACAAAACACTAAAAGCAAAGGCTATAAGGATTAAAATACAGGTATATTTTATAGAATTATTATCCGTGAAATTTTGTCGTAGTTTCATTTTATGCCTTGTTGAAAAATTCAAATAATTGCTTTGCTATGCTAATTTTATCAAATTCTTTTGCACGTAAAAAAGCCTTTTGTCTATATGAAGCTTTTAATGCTTCATCATTACACATTTTTTCTAAGCCTTCTTGCATGGCTTTTTCATCATCTACTTTTACTAAAAGTCCAAACTCATCATCTAAAAATAGCTCCCTTGCACCGCTTTTATGATCAGTGCAAAGCACGGCAGTATTGCAAGCTAGGCATTCGATTAAAACATTAGAAAAACCTTCAAAACTTGAAGCAAAAGCAAAAAAGTCACATTTACTCATGTATTTATAAGGATTTTTATCAAAACCTAGTAAAAAGACTTTGTCTTTTAAATTTAAAGTTTCTATTAAAGCTAAAAGTTCATCTTTTAAAATACCCTCGCCTAAAATGACTAATTTTAAATCAGTTTTAACTTTTGCATAAGCTCTTATAAGCATAGCATGATTTTTACCATGATCAAGTCTGCCAACACTTAGTATAAAAGGATCTTTAAAGTCTATTTCTTCTTTAGATTTTTCTATAATGTTTTCTAAATCTATGGCATTGTATAAAATATCGCATTTTTTAGCCTCTATATTGAAATTTTGTATTAAATCTTCTTTATTTCCTATAGAATTTGCTAAGATTAAATCTGCTTTATTGTAAAGTTTTTTAATAAGAAATTTATTGATAAAAGAATTTAGATTATTATGCTTGTAAATCACACTTGGAGTAGTACATTCATTGATAATAAGGGTTGATTCAAGTCCTAGGGATTTTGCCATTAAAGCAATATAATTAGGTCTATTTAATAATACAAATTGTAAATTGATTTTTAAATCTTCGCAAAGCTTTTTGTATTTCATAGCTAGCAAGGGTAGTTTTAAAAATTTAGCTAAATTACTTTCGCTTGGATTTGATTTTTCAAGGTAGTGGATATTAACCTCAGGAATGTCATAGGATATTTTATCATTCATTAAAATCAAATGTACTTCATATTTTAAATTTAACACAGGTAATAGCGTAGATACAACTCTTTCAGCACCACCGCTTCCTAAAGAATAAATAAAAATTGCTAGTTTTTTCATGTTAAACCCTTACTTCTTTGATTAAATCAAGCCATTTTTGTGCTACATTGGCCACTTCATAATCTTTACATCGCTGCTGTGCATTAAGCGCTAGTGTTTTTCTTAAATTTTCATCTTGCATTAAAAGGGCGAGTTTTTCGCTTAAAGCCTTTTCATCATCTAAATCTACTAAAAATCCATCTTTTCCATCATCAATTAAATCTTTATGGCCGCTTGTGTATTTAGTGCTAATGCGTGCTACTTGATAATATAAACTTTCAAGTAAAACCGTTGGCAAGCCTTCTATGAAAGAGCAAAGGCAGATTATTTTTGCTTTTTTATAAAGCTCTTGCATATTTTCAACTTTACCTAAAAAATTAACTTTGATATTTAATTTCATAGCTTCTTGTTCTAAATCTTGTCTTAATTCTCCATCGCCTGCTATGAAAAAATTGTATTGTTTTTGTAAATTTGTATCTAGCCTTGCTATGGCTTTTAAAAACATAGAAGCATTTTTATTATGATCAAGTCTGCCTACGAAAATGACATTATTTTCTTTTTCTAAATTTTCTTTAATGGGGCTAAAATGACAAGGATTTGGCATATTGATAACTTTTTTAACAAAGTTTTCATAATAATTTTTATCATCATTACTTAGCACGGTTAGAGCATTTGCATGAGGAAAACTTATACGGCGTAAAAATTTCCAAATTTTAGATTTTAAATAAGTATAAGAGCTATGCTCGCTAATGATTAAAGGTGTATTGGAACCTTTATTTGCCCAAATGCAAGCGATGTTAGTGGTATCTAAAAATGAGATAAAAACATCGCTTTTATGATCTTTAAGTGCTTGTTTTAAGGCTTTGAGTTTTTTAATGCGTGAGGCTATTTTATTATAAAGAGTGGAAAAGTCAAACTGCTCTAGGGTAAAAAGTTTGATTTTTGGATCAAGCTTGTAAAAAGAGTCTTCTTTGTGAAATTTAATAATATTTATTTCATGATTTTTACAAAGCTCATTAGCTAAAGTGACCAATACTCTTTCAGCACCACCTGAATTTAAAGTAGCTATGATGAAAGTGATTTTCATACTTGCTCCTTTAAATGCCCATGATTTACTTCAAATACTCTATCGCAACCTTGTATGGTTGAAAGTCTATGAGCTATGATGATGAGGGTTTTATCTTTTGAAATTTTATAGATTTCTTCCATGATTTTTGCTTCACTTTCTTGATCAAGAGCACTAGTTGCTTCATCTAAAACTAAAATTTCAGGCTGTTGATAAAGCGCTCTTGCTATGGCTATTCTTTGTCTTTGACCCCCACTTAAAAACGAACCTGAATCACCTACCTTAGTATGCACTCCATCTTCAAGTGAATTTACAAAGTTTTCAAGATTAGCTTGTTTGATTACCTTATGCAAAAGTGCTTCATCTACTTCTTCTCCAAAGCTAATATTTTTAGCAATAGAATCATTAAAAAGATAAATTTGTTGAGGTATGTAGCCAATTTTACTTCTAAAACTTTTTATATTGCTCTCATCAAGCTTAATTCCATCTACAAATATAGCTCCATCGCTTGGTTTTAAAAGCCCTATGATAAGATCGACTAAAGTGCTTTTACCACTTCCACTTTTACCTATAAAAGCTATTTTTTCATTTTTCTTAAGCTCAAAATTTAAATTTTTAAATAAATTTTTCTTACCCTTATAAGCAAAGAAAAGATTTTTCAAAACGATTTTTTCTTTAAATTCAATACTTTTATCGCCTAGTTTTTCTTCTTTTTCATTGAGCATGTTATAAATAATATCTAAAGAGTTTTTATAATATGTGATTTCATTATAACTTGTGATAATACGATTAGCACTTGGCATAAGCCTATAAAGAGCTACTACGAAAATGGTGATAGTTGCTAAGATAGAGGAAATATCACTTTCATATCTTAAAACTAAATATACCACAATAAAACAAAGCATACAAAAACCTATACCTTCAAGGTAAATTCTAGGAATACTTGACATGCTTTCATTGCTAATATTTGCTTTGGCAAAAAGCCCACTTTGAGTTTCATAAAGCTTTTGTGTGCTTTGTTCTTTGGTTTTGAGTTTGATGATTTTAAGATTGTTTAAATTTGCATTTAAAATTTCAAAATAATTTTTCATCGCCTCTTCTCTAACTATGGAAGCTTTTTTTACCAAGGGTGAAAGAATTTTGATCAAAATAAAAGCATTTAAAAGTAAAAAAGCACTTAAAGCTAGGGTGATTTTATAGTTGATAATTAGCAATAAAGTATAAAGCAAAAACACCACAAAGCTTTCACTTAACATAAGCAAAAAAGCACTAATTAAAGTACTTAAGTGAAATACTTCTTGAGTGATGGTTTTTAAAAGTTCTGATTGATTTTTATTAGTAAAATTCTCATATTCAAGATGTAAGTATTTATCAAAAATACGACAAGCAAGGCTGTGATACCGCCCTTTAGAAAAACGCGCAAGCAAATGAAAATAAAAGGCATTTAAAAAGGCTCTAAAAATATAAAAGGCGATTAATATACAGCCAAAATAAGCAATAATCTTATAACTTGGTAAATTTAAATACTCATATATAGGTTGAAAATAGGAGCTTTTTTCTAAAAGCTCAAAATTACTCGCCACTGATACAAAAGGCATGATTAAAGAAATAGCAAAGCTTTCTATAAATCCTATAAAAATAGAAAAAATTAGTAAAGCAAATAAAAATTTCTTATCATGAGCATTGAGTATAAAAAAAAGTTTTTTTAACACTGTTTTTCCCACTCATAAGCACTTTTGCAGATTAATTCTAAATCATCATATTTTGGTTTCCAATTAGTTAGAGTTTTGATTTTATCCGCATTTGAAATAAGCACAGAAGGATCCCCAGCTCTTTTTGGTGCAAGTTCTACTGTGAAATCCACCCCACTTACTTTTTTCATAGTTTCAATAACTTCTTTTACGCTAAAACCGTGTCCATATCCTACATTAAAAATATTACTTTCATTGTTTTCTAGGTATTCTAAAGCAGCTAAATGCGCACTTGAAATATCATCAACATGGATAAAATCTCTAATACAAGTGCCATCTTTAGTATTATAATCATCGCCAAAAATATAAAGCTTTTCTCTTTTTCCTGTGGCTACTTCAGCAGCAACCTTGATAAGCAAAGTAGCTTTTGGATAGCGTTGACCTATAGGATAACTCATGCAAGCACCTGCTACATTGAAGTATCTTAAAATGCAGTATTTAAATTCAGGATTTGCCATATTAGCATCTTGTAGGACTTTTTCACTCATAAGCTTGCTTTGTCCATAAGGATTAATCGGTGCTAATGGACTTTGCTCATCTACGATAGGAGTTTGTGGCTCTCCATAAGTTGCTGCGGTTGAAGAAAAGATGAATTTTTTCACACCTATTTCTAAACAAGTTTGGATTAAGTTGCTTGTGTTTGCGGTATTGTTCATATAGTATTTTAAAGGATTTTCCATACTTTCAGGAACTTCAATACTAGCTGCAAAATGCACAATCGCATCAAATTTTTCTTCTTTGAAAAGTTTTTTAATCCCAGCATAATCGCTTAAATCTTGCTCAAAAAACTTAAAAGGTCTGATTTTAGAAAGTTCATCTAAACTTTTTTTGCTACCTTTTGAAAGATTATCTAATACACAAATTTCATGATTTGTTTCTAAAAATTGTTTTAAAGTATGAGAGCCTATGTATCCTGCGCCACCGGTGATTAAAATTTTCATTTTTATCCTTTTTGTGATATTTAATAATAGTTATTTTAATATACTTTTCTTAATTAATTTAAAACTTACTCTTTTCTTTTTCTATGGCCTCTAAAAATGGCTTTTGATAGCTTTTATCGCTATGTTTTTGCAAAAGCTCTTCTTTGAAATTTTCTAAAATATTAAGATAATCTTCTTGGGTTAAATTAGCTTTGATGAGTTCGTATTTTAAAAATAGCATATAGGTGTTTAACACATCGCTTTCACAGTATTCGTGAATTTTTTCTAATTTGTTTTGATAAAAAAGTTCTAATACTTCATTTCCATGCACATCATACTTTCCAGGAAGTCCTATCATAGCACAAAGTGTGTCAAGTTTTAAGCCTTTTTGCCCAAAACTTCCTAAAGATTCTAATAAATCACAATGTTTATTTTCTACAAATTTGCTTTTGTAGTTATTCCATTTATCGCTTGCATCTAAATAAGCACTTGCGTTGATATTGTATTTTAATGCTCTTATAACAAGCAAAGGCATGTCATAGCTTTTACCATTAAAACTTACAAGGCGGGGTTGGTGTTTATCTATGAAGTTAAAAAACTCTTCTAGTATTTGCTTTTCATTTTCACCTTTGATTTTATTGACTTTGATGAAATTTCCAAATTTATCTGCAATCACTGCACAAATGCTTATAACTTTATGAAAAGGCAGGGGTAAAAATTCACTTCCGCTTTCTTCTTTTTGTCTTTCTAAAGCTTGCTTGCTAATGCTTAAATCATCGCCATTAAAATCATAAAGATGTTTTATCAATTCTACATCAGGAATGCTCTCACAATCAAAAACGCAAATATATTCTTGCATGATAAACCTTTTTTTAAAAAAATCTTTGTTAAAATCATAACAGAAAATTTAAAAATAAAGTAGCATATGAAAATAGGTTTGGTTAAGTTATCCGCACTTGGAGATATCATCCATGCGGTAATTGTTTTACAATTTATTAAAAAGCATTATCCTAAGGCGAGTATTGATTGGTTTGTAGATGCAAGATTTGCAGGATTATTGCAAGATCATCCAATGATCAATGAAGTTTATGCCCTGCCTTTAAAAGATAGAAAATTCAAAGAAGTTTTTGCTATGCTTTTTGAAGCAAGACAAAACAAATATGATGTTGTGATTGACTTGCAAGGTTTGATTAAATCTGCTTTGGTAAGTAAATTTTTATGTGCCAATACTTTTGGTTTTGATCAAGAAAGTATAAAAGAGAGCTTTGCGAGCAATTTTTATACGCATAAATTTGCGTGTAATTATGAAGAAAATATTATCGTGCGTAATCTTTCTTTGGTAGCTTATGTATTAAATGAACATTTTGATCATAGCGATATAGAGTTAAAACAAAGTTGTTTTAGCGTAGATGATGAGTTAAAAGAAAGCTTAGAACAAAGGCTTTCTTTAAGTGAAAGTGCGCCAAATATACTCATACATATAGGCTCATCTATGCCTAATAAAATTTACCCAAAAGAGCGTTTGATACTACTTTGCAGAATACTTTTAGAGTATTTTACTAGTGCAAAAATCATGCTTGGTTGGGGTAATGTTAATGAGTTTAATTTTGCTAAAGATATAGTTTTAAATTTAAAGCATTTGAAAATAGAACTTGCTCCAAAATTAAGCTTAAGTGAGCTTTGTGCTTTAACTAAGGCAAGTGATTTGATTATCGGAAATGATAGCGGGCCTACTCATTTAGCCTTTGCGCTAAACAAGCCTTCTATAACGATTTTTGGTGCTACTCCTAGTCAAAGAAATGCTTATGAAACAAATATCAATAAAACAATCAATGCAGGTAAAAAAATACTGCATTCAAAGCATATAGATAAGAGTGATTTTTGCATACAAAATATCGATGAAAAAGATATTTTTAAACTTGCTTGTGAGCTTTTAGAAAAATGATAAATTATGTATATCTAAGCCTTTTTTATATATTAAAAGCTCTTGTGAAGATTTTACCTTCAAAGCTTTTAAGTTCTTTTGCAAATTTGGTTGCTTTAATCACTTATAAGTTAAATCATAAACACCGCAAAATCATTGACGCAAACTTAAAAATTTGCTTTCCTGGAAAAGATCAAAAATGGCGTGATGAAACTAGTCTTAATATCTATAAAAATTTTGCTAAATTTGGGATTGATTTTATCAAAAATCAAAATGCAAGCAAAGAAGAAATCATCAATAAAATTTGCTTTGATGATGAGGAGCAAATTTTAAATATAATGCAAAGTAAAAGACCCTTGATTGTAACTACGGCTCATTATGGTAACTGGGAACTTTTAGCTTTATCTTTTGGGGCTAAATTTCAAGGAATTTCCATAGTTGGAAGAGCGCTTGATAGCGTGATAATGGATAAAATTTTAAGTAAAAATCGTACGCAATTTAACATAGAGCTTATAGAAAAAAAAGGCGGGCTTAAAAAAATGCTAAAAGCCTTAAAAGAAGGTAGATCGCTTGGAATTTTAACCGATCAAGATGCGGTGGATAGTGAAAGTGTAAAAATACAATATTTTAATCAAGAAGTAAATTTTATAGCAGGTGCAAGTGTGCTTGCTAAAAAAACAAATGCTATGATTTTACCTTGTTTTGTGTATCAAAAAGATGAGAAATTTTTTGTAAAAACTTTTAAGGCTTTAGACGCAAGTAAGGCAAGTGTAGAAGAGCTTACTAAGTATCAGGCAAAGTGTTGTGAAGAGATGATTAAATTTAAACCTGATGAGTATTTTTTCTTTCATAAGAGATTTAAAAGATATAATCATGAGTTGTATTTATAGGATATAAAATGGATTTAAAGCAAATTAGTGTGATAATGATTGTTAAAAATGCTCAAAAAACTTTAAAAGCTTGCTTGGAATCTTTGCAAGAATTTGGCGAGATAGTTTTAATAGAAAATGATAGCAATGATGATACTTTGAAAATCGCTTATGAATTTAGTAAAAACTATAAAAATATCAAGATTTATCAGCATAAATTTATAGGTTTTGGACCTTTGAAAAATTTAGCCATAAGTTATGCTAGTAATGATTGGATTTTTAATATTGACGCAGATGAGCTTGCTAAGAAAGAATTTTTACAAGAATTAGGGCAAATTGAGCCTAATAAAGAAGATATCATAGCTTTGCCAAGAGAAAATTTATACAATGGAGAGTGGATTAAAGCTTGTGGGTGGTGGCCTGATCATGTAATGCGGGTGTTTAATAAAACCCATACTAGTTTTAATGAAAATTTGGTACATGAGAGTTTGATTTTACATGAAGATAGCAAAAAGATTAAGTTGCAAAATGGTTTGAGGCATTTTGCTTTTGAAGATATCGATAGTTTGTTAGATAAACTTCAAAAATACTCCAAGCTTTGGGCTTTGCAAAATTTACATAAAGAAAGTAGTGTTTGCAAAGCATTATTAAGAGGAATTTGGACTTTTTTTAGAAATTATGTTTTAAAAAAAGGGATTTTTTATGGTTATAAAGGCTTTATCATAAGTACTTGTAATGGCCTTGGAGCTTTTTTTAAATATATGAAATTGTATGAACTTAAAAAGCAAAAGCCAAAAACTTGCGCCTTAATCATTACAACCTATAATCAAAAAGAAAGACTTGCTTTGGTGCTTGATAGCGTTAAAAACTTAGAGCCTTTACCAGATGAGGTTTTAATAGCTGATGATGGAAGCAGGGAAGATACAGCTAAGCTTATACAAGCTTATCAAAAGGATTTTCCATGTAAGTTAGAGCATATTTGGCAAGAAGATGAGGGATTTAGACTAAGTGAGATTAGAAATAAAGCTATTAAAACTTCTAAAAGCGAATATATAATCGTTATAGATGGAGATATGATTTTAGAGAAAAACTTCATTAATGATCATTTGAAATTTGCGCAAAGAAAAGTGTTTTTGCAAGGCTCTAGGGTGATTTTAAATGAAAATGAAAGTAAAGAACTTTTAAGCAAAAATGATTTTAGTTTGGCATTTGATAAAAAAGGTTTTAAAAATCAAAGAAATATTTTTTTAGCTAAATGTGTATATAAATTTTCAAGACTAACTAAGAAAATTTTTAAAAAATCACAACTCATTAAAGGCATAAGAGGTTGTAATATGAGCTTTTATAAAAGTGATTTTGAAGCCATTGAAGGGTTTAATGAAAAATTTATAGGCTGGGGTAGGGAGGATAGTGAGTTTGTAGCTAGATTTTTATTTAATGAGGGAGTGTTTAAAAGGCTTAAATTTAATGCCTTAGCTTATCATATCTACCATGAAGAAAATAGCAAAAATATGCTTGAAATTAATCATCAAATTTATCTTGAAACTATAAAAAATAAAAAAGTGACTTGGAAATGAAAATTTTATTACTTATTGGGGATATTACTATAGGGGGTGGTGCTGAAAGGGTTGTCGTAAATTTAGCAAATGCACTTTTTGAGCTTGGATATGATGTAAAAATTTTTAGTTTTTACAAACAAGGAGTTGATGTAGCTTATGAATTAAATGACAATATTAAAATAGATTACTTGCATAGCAAATCAAGAGCTGATGTAAAAAAAGAAAGATTATTTTATAAGTTATATTACAAGCATTATGAGTGTTTTTTGTTAAAACAAAGATATAAAGATATTGATGTGATGATTTTTAATAATTGTCCTCATTTTCCTTTCTTTAAAAATAAGAATACAAAATATATTAATTTTATTCATAATCATTTTAAAAAATATCGATTTAAAAATAATTATTTTGATACTTTAGTGGTATTATCAGCCAAACAAATTGATCAGTGGAGAAAATATCATAAGAATGTTTGGGTTATACCAAATTTTTTACCTTGTTTATCCGATATAAATTCTATTTTAACTCAAAAAAATATTTTAAGTATAGGCCGTATGACAGCAAATGATGAAAAGGGTTTTTTAAGGCTTATTGAAATTTGGAAGCTTGTACAAAAAAATGTAAAATACAAAGAATGGGCTTTAACTATAGTTGGAGAAGGTGAGTTTAAAAATACTATAGAAAATAAAATAAAAGAAAATAATTTAGAAAATTCAATTATCTTAAAACCTTTTACTAAAGACATAGAAAAAGAATATTTAAATGCTAGTATTTATGTTATGACAAGCAAATGGGAAGGATTTCCTATGGTTTTAGTTGAAGCTAGTTCTTATAAAATTCCTTTAATTTCTTTTGATATTAACACAGGTCCTAGTGATATTATAGAAAGTGGTAAAAATGGATATTTAATCGAGGATGGTGATTTGCAAGAATTTGCAAATAAGCTTTGTTTACTTATGGATGATGAAAATTTAAGAAAACAAATGGGACAAAGAGCAAAAGAAAATATTTTTCATAATTTCTCTAAAGAAAAAGTTATACAAAAATGGCAAGAGTTATTAAACTCTTGATTTGTTTGCGTATTTTTTAAAATTTTTGACCATTTTGATAGCTTTTAAAAAAACACTGAAGGTGTTTTTTTGATTTTTTCTTGCATATAAAATACTTTCTCCAAGCATACAACAAAGTCCAAAAATATCATCATTAATCTTTTGTGGTTCTTTTAAAAAATACTCATCTTTTTTAGTGTTATGAATTAAAGATGATATTTTTGCAAAATTAAAACTTTTTATAGCTTTTAAAAGCTCAAATCCCAAAGCACTATAAAGCAAATGATCTTTAATGTTTGCTTTTTGTTCGAGCAATTCTTCATTAAAAATAGGTGTTTTTTCTGCTATTTGCCACCAATAATCATTTATATTTTTACCTTGCAAATCTGTGTATGATTTTAAAAATTTCCAAGGTTTTTCTCCATAATGTAAAATTTTAGGTGTTTTTGCACTTTTGGTAAATTCATCTCTTGTGTAATTAAGTCTATTTGCTTGCTCATCTTTACATATAGCATAAAAAAGAGTGATAATATTGAAATTATACGAAAAATCAAGCTTTAATTGATATTGCGGTTTTATGGTGGCGTTAAGTAAATCTTGATCAGCAGCTTTTATGTAGTAGCATTTGCTAGCTAAATCCTCACATTTTTGTTCTATATTATGTTTTTTCCATTCTTTTAGATTGATAAGTAAAAAACCTGCATTGAAATAATTTTCATCAAAATGCAAAGTGTGTTTTTGATTGTTTTCTTTAAATTTTATTTTTGCACGCTTGGAGCCAGGATCACCTGCAACACCGGCTATTTTTCCTTCTAAGTTAATAGTAAAAATTTCTCTTATATCACATAAACATAGCATATCAGAATCTAAATATAAACAAGTGTTTATTTTACTATCTAATATAGAACTTATTTTAAATCTATAGTATGTAAGGAAATTACTATGAGCAGCTCCGCTGATGGGGTAATGTTTAAAATCTTCATCGTTTTGAATGTGAATTTGTATTTTGCATGGGAAAGTTAAATTAAGTTCTTGTTCTAATTTCTGAAGTTTATTTTTAGTATGATTGCTAATATTATTACTTAAAATATGAAAATAATATATTTCGTTTTCTTGATAAAATTTATTTTTATCTGTATTTTTAATAATACTTGTAATCAAAACAGCTGTGTATTTAATATAATTTTCATCTGCACTAAAAACAATGTGATACATTTGCTTCCTTTAGGATATTTTTAACATTTTTTATTTGGATATTTTTTTTAATTTTAATTTTTTTTCTTTGTATTTTCAAAAAAATTTTTTCAAAAAAATTTTTATTTGTGTATTTATATGTTAAATCTATTTTATGGATGTTTAGATCATATATAGCGATTTTAAAAATCAGCGAATGAAGTTTATTTGTTTGATTTTGAGTAAGATTTGAAATTTTTTCTAAAACAAAAGATAAGTCATGAATATAGGATTTAATTTTATTAAGATCTTTTTTTTCTCTAGTTGATGAATTTTCATTTGAAATATTATAATTATATAAATATTGTTTTGTGATACCAATTGCATTTATAAATTTTAGACTATGTAAAACCAATAAAAAATCTTCAGCCATAGTATTTTTTTCATTTGGTTGAAGATTAATTGTATTAAAAGCTTTGAGATATAACTCTTTTTTTAGTATTTTATTGAAAATATTCCAACTAAATTTAGGATACCTTGAAAATAAAAAATAGCAAAAATTTTCATTATTATAAAATGCACTTTCAAAAAAATTCCATTCTTTTTTATAGTCATCGCATTCATAATAATTAAAACATATCAAATCAACTTTTTGTTTATCTAAAATTTTAACACATTCTTCACAAGCATTAAGCTCTAAATAATCATCAGGATCTAAAAACATTATGTAAGGTGAAGTTGCCACTTTAACACCTTCATATCTTGCTCTTAAAAGTTTTAAATTCTCTTCATTGTGTATGATTTTTATCCTATCATCTTTGCTAGCATATTCTTTAGCTATATCTATACTTTTATCATTACCACAATCATCTACAACAATGATTTCTATATCTTTAAAAGTTTGGTTAATACAACTTTCTAATGCTCTAGCAATATATTTTTCTACATTATAAGTTGGTAGTATGATGGAAATTTGACTCATGTTAATCCTAATGATTAATTATTTATAATATAATTTTATAATTATAACAAAATACAACTAAGGAAATAAGCTTATGAGTAAGAGAGTTGGAATAATTATACCAATTTATAATGTATCCTCATATCTAAAAGAATGTTTGGATAGTGTTGTCGATCAATCTTACTCTAATTTAGAAATTATTTTAATAAATGATGGAAGTACAGATGATAGTTTAGAAATAGCTTTAAATTATTTTAAAAATGATTCGAGAATTACACTCATTGATAAGCAAAATGATGGACAAAGTGTTGCAAGAAATATAGGTATTGATTATTTAAAAAATGCAGAAAAATTTAAAGAAAACGAGGATTTATTAAAAGAGTATAGAATAAATAAAATACATACACATCTAAATTATGCTATTGGTAAGATTGATTATGTTATGTTTTTAGATTCTGATGATTATTTGACTTTAAATTGCATTGAAGAGGCAATTAGACCTTGTATAGATTCAGATATTGATATTATATGGTTTAATAATTATAATGTGAATGAAGTTGAAGGTTTTATAGAAAATTTTACAAGATTAGAAAATCACGATTATACGCAAGAACAATGTATTACTTCTGGAGAATGGGCGAAAAAATGTTTAAAAATAAAAAAGATTAAAGATTTTGCTTTTGTATGGCAAGGTCTGATTAAATTTGAGTTTTTATGTACAATTAACTTGCAGTTCTTGTCACATGTTATTCATCAAGATCATCATTTTGGTATTCTTTTGTTTATGCAAAGCAGTAAAATTTATATACTACCAAAAAAACTACTTTTTTATAGAATTAGAGCTAATAGCAGTGTTAATCATGATAAAACTATAACAAAAGCAAATATTCCTTCTTATTTGAATGATATTTATAAAGAATTCTCATACGATCCTATACAAGCTAAAATGTATCATAAAGCAAGTAGCTGGATGAAGCAAACTTTAGAGTTGGTTAAATTTTTAGATTCTACAAATAATAAGTATTTTCGAGCATTGTTGAAATATAAATTTTTACCAACTTATAGCAAAGAAGCTATAAAAATAAAAAATTTCAATAAAGATCCTTTAAATTTAAAAAAACAAATTCCTTACATAAAACCATATATAAAATCCAAGAAAATATTTAGAATGTTTATTGGTTTTTTTAATTTAAAAGAAAATATTGTAAAAAATACTAGACTAAATATAGAAAATCAAAAATATAGATATTTTTTCCCTATGTGTGCAACTAAAAATGAAATTAATTTATTTTTATCTTATGCAATCAGGTCAAAATATTATTTAGAATTTGGATGCGGTGGTAGTACTTTTGTAGTAGCGTATTCTACTTCGGCTTGTATATATTCTGTTGAGTCAGATTTAAATTTTATAAATTTTCTATCTAAAAATGAGGTAATTTCGGCTTCATTGCAAAATTCTAGATTAAAATTTTTCCATGTGGATATTGGAGAGACAAAGGAATGGGGATATCCAAAATCATTAAATTGCAAAGATAAGTTTATTTTATATTCACAGTATGTTTTTTCGGTTATAAACCCATCTTTGATTGATTTGATTTTTATTGATGGAAGATTTAGAGTTGCTTGTGTATTAAATTCTATTCTAAATTGTCCAAAAAGTATTTATATAGTTCATGATTTTTTTAATAGAAAAGAAAAATATGGGGTAATATTAGATTTTTTAGATTGTATTGATAGTATTGATACTTTAGCTGTTTTTAAAGTTAAAGATAATATAGATGTTAGTCAGGTTAAGGAGTGCTATGAACGATATAAAAATATTGCAGATTAAAATATGTTTTTTAATGTGCAATGCTTTCTTTAAGTTTTGTTCAAAATTTTTTCCTATAAAAAAAATTCGTAAAAAAATTCGTAAAAAAATTAATAATATTATATATGGTTATGCTGATATTTTCATCCCTAAAGTTGTTAGAGATAAAATTAATAATAAAAGTAATCTTTATTATCTAGAAAAAAATAAAAAATTACAAATCGTTGATAATATTAAAATAAATAATAAAATCAATACAAGAGATAGGAAGAGGGGGGGGGTAAAGCACAGTGGTTTTTTTGAACTTGATATTCGCTCAAAAAATGTAAAATCGCCATTAAATCCTTGGGCTTTTATAAGAGTTTCCAATGAAATAATAACAATAAAGTCTTCTTTGGAAAGTATTTTACCTGCTATACAAAGAGGTGTTATTGGCTATAATGATTGTGAGGATGGAAGCGAGGAGGTTATCTTAGAGTTTTGTAAAAAATATCCTTCTTTTGTTCCTATTAAATATCCTTATAAGATTGATACAGAAAATCCAAAAAGTGAATATAATAAACTTTATAGCTATTATAATTATATATTAAGCCATATTCCTAAAGATGAATGGATGGTTAAAATCGATGTTGATCATATTTATGATGCTAAGAAGTTGTATAAAAGTTTTTATATTCCAAAGAGTAACAAAGATGTTGTTAGCTATCCTAGGATTGATTTTTGTATTATAAATAGTCAAATATATGTTTCAAAAAAAAGAGAATTTAATTCATTTTTATACAATCCCAATGATCATTGGTTGATTCAAAATAGTAATATTTTTTTTGAAGAATTTAGGTATATATTGAACAATAAAAATAGATCTATAGAGATGTTAAAAATACAAGAAAAAAATATATATCATGTTGAATTAAATAACTATCATTTGCCATACATTAAAATATCTAGAAGCAATATGGCAAAGACAATTAAATGGATTAATTTAAGAGTTTATTTAAAAGAGAATAAAATAAATCATTTTATAGATCCTATGATATTAACTGAAGAATATTTAATATTATTATTTCGCTATTTTAAAATAAATTAAAAATCGCATTCAAACACGTCTGCTGTAAAAATTTTATATTTATAGTTGCGGATTTTATCGTCTATCCTATTTGCTATGATAATATCACAAGATTCTATAAAATGTGCGAAATTATTTTCTATAGAAAATTCATCTGTTTCATCATTTAATAATGGTTCGTATATAATAATATCAGCATTGTGATTTTTAAGATATTTTATAATATCAAGCATAACTGAATTTCTAAAATTATCTGAATCTTTTTTCATAATAAGTCTATAAATTCCAATTCTTTTTTGCTTGAGTGATAGTATAGTATCTTTTATAAATATTTTTCTAGTTTCATTAGTTTTTACAATGGCTTTAATTAGATTGTTAGGAGTATTTTTAAAATTTTGTAATAATTGCTTAGTATCTTTTGGTAAGCAGTAACCACCATATCCAAAACTAGGATTATTATAGTAATTTCCTATTCTAGGATCAGCACTAACACCCATAATAATATCTTTTGTGTCTAAACCATGTTTTCTAGCATATGTATCAATTTCGTTAAAAAATCCTATACGCATAGCTAAATATGTATTTGAAAAAAGTTTTATACTCTCAGCTTCTGTTGAATTTGTTAAGTACACTGAGATATCTTTTTTTAAAGCATTCTCTTGAAATAATTTGGCAATTTTCAACCCCTTTGATGATTTTTCTCCTACTATAATCCTACTAGGATGTAAATTATCATATAGAGCCTTACCTTCTCTTAAAAATTCTGGGCAAAATATAATATTTTCATAATTAAATTGTTTTTTGATCTTTTCCGTATATCCTATAGGAATAGTGCTTTTTATGATGATTGTTACAGAAGGATTTATTTTTAATGCACTACTTATAACTTCTTCTATGCTTGAAGTATCAAAGTGGTTTAAATCTTCATTATAATTTGTTGGTGTAGCTATTATAATATAGTCTGTATTTTTGTAAACTATTTCTTGATTGGTATGAGCTTGGATGTTTAAAGGCTTATATTTTAAGTATTCTTCTATAAGATCATCTTGTATAACATTTTCTTTATTGTTGATTTTTTCAACTTTTTTATGGTCTATGTCTAACATAAAAACTTCATGATTTTGAGATAATAAAACGGCATTAGATAAACCTACATAACCTATACCAACTACAGCTATTTTCAATTTTTTATCCTTGAAATATTTTTTTATTATATGTAATTTTTAAAATATAAAAATAAAATCTTATAATTTCTCTTATAATTTTAGATGGTATGCTAAGTTTCTTTTTTCTTTGTGTTATGGTAGTTTCTACATGATTTAAGTCAAGTAAGAATGGTTTATAGATGATGTTTTGCATTTTATTATAATAATACATATCCATATAATCATCTACGGGCTTAAACCAATATTTTGCCTTTTTAACAAACTTTTTTGCAGCATTTGGGTGTATAAAATATCCTTGCGTGCCACCAGTATTCTCGTAACTTATGTAAAAATTGTTATTTAAATGGTGTATTCTTTTATCAAAAAGGTAATAAAATCTTATGTATTCATAGTTGCTATTTAGTAATTTTTCAATGATATTTGAGTTGTTTAAAAGCTCATCACTAAAGACGATATCATCTTCTAAAATGATGATAGGACTATTAAGTTCTTGGCATTTTTCCCATAAACTATAATGAGATGCAAAGCATGATTTTTCACTATCGCTAAGTTCACGCCCAAGTACAAATTGACACCACCATGGGAAGTGACTTTTAAACTGTAAATGCTCATTTTTAGAACCATCGACGGCTTTAAAAAATTCAAATTCTAGTTGATTTTTTAAATTTGGATTACACGCGAAGAGTTTTTGAATTTGTTCTTGCATAAAATTTTTTCTATCTTCTGAGCGTTCTAGATTGATGATAAAAACTTTTACTTTTTCCAAACTCTACTCTCTAACCCTAAAATTTCTTTTTCTAAAACTTCTAATATTTTTTCATTAAAATGTTTATATGAAAAAACACTAGCTAATTTTTTAATGCATTTTAAACTTTGCTTTTTATGCTCGTAATTTTGCCATAAAATTTCTTTATTTTTGTTTTCATATCTGCCATTTTCATTAAATTCATAGCGGTATGTACATTCTTTCGATACAAAAAAACTCTCACTAATCATAAAATTTATATAGTTAAAAAGCACATCTTCCCCATAACAAAGTTTTTCTTTAAAATCAACATACTCAAAACTTTTTAAAATCAAATTTTTCCTATATACTTTTGCCCAAACACTCCAGCAAAAATGTTTTTGTTTAAGTAAAAATTCCAAAAATTCATCTTTGTTAAAAAGCCCATCTTGTTTAAATCTATAAAATTTCTTAAATTTCACTCTATGTACATATGCATCAAACACTACCATATCTACATTTTTAATTTTTTCAAGTCCAACTTCACAAGCATTAAGCTCTAAATAATCATCAGGATCTAAAAACATTATAAAATCTGATTTTGCATTTAATACACCTATATTTCTACTAGTAAAAGTTCCTAAATTCTCTTCATTATGTATGATTTTTATCCTATCATCTTTACTAGCATATTCTTTAGCTATATCTATACTTTTATCATTTCCAAGGTCATCTACCACAATGATTTCTATATCTTTAAAGCTTTGGTTAATACAACTTTCTAATGCTCTAGCTATATATTTTTCCACATTATAAGTTGGCAGTATGATGGAAATTTGATTCATGTTAACTCTTTATTTTTTGATATAATTATAGCTTTTATTTTTAAGGAAAATTATGAATATTTTTATCAACCTTCCTACTTGGCTTGGCGATGCAGTGATGGCTAGTGCGGCTATTTATGCTATAAAAGAAAAATACCCCCAAGCCAAATTTACTTTTTATGGTTCTTTTGTAAGCACAGAGCTTTTTAAACGCTTTGAAAATGCTCAAATTTTAGTAGAAAATAAAAAGCAAAGATATAAGCAAATTTTAAAAGCTAGAAAAAACCTTGGTAATTTTGATCTAGCTTTTTCGTTTCGCTCGGCATTTTCAAGTAAGATCATTTTAAATCTAATCAAAGCAAAAAAAAGATTTTATTTTGATAAAAATATTCTAAAAGAAGAACATCAAGTCTTAAAATACTTAAATTTCACAGAAAAAGCTTTAAATTTTAAAGCCACTTCAAATGCTTTAAAACTCCCTATAAAAGCAAAATCAACTCAAAAAATTTTAGGTATAAATCCAGGTGCACATTTTGGAAGTGCTAAAAGATGGGAGGCGAGTTATTTTGCAAGGGTAGCAAAAGAATTTAGCCCAACTCATCAAATTTTAATCTTTGGAGTAGAAAGCGAGAGAGAAATTTGTAATGAAATTGAACATTATCTTTTAAAAGAAGGCATAAGGGCAAAAAATCTTTGTGGTAAAACTAGCATTTATACTTTATGCAAAAATATTTCTATGCTTGATTTGCTCATTACAAACGATAGTGGTCCTATGCATATAGGCGCAGTTTATGGAGTGAAAACGGTGGCTGTTTTTGGTTCTACCAAATTCAGTCAAACCTCGCCTTGGCAAGAAAATGCTAAAATAGCACATTTAAATTTAGCTTGTATGCCTTGCATGCAAAAGGTCTGTCCTTTAAAACACCACAAATGCATGAAAGATTTAAAGCCTGAAGTGGTAATAAATTTAGCAAAAACATTTTTTTAACATATTTTTATTTTCGATTTGGGTTTAAACCTCTTGCAAAAGCTTGATAAATGTGTTAAACTTAACAATCATTTTTAATCAAGGAGCTTTTTATGACTAAAGCAGATTTTATTTCTCAAGTTGCTCAAACTGCTGGGCTAACTAAAAAAGATGCAACTGCAGCTACTGATGCAGTAATCGCTACTATTACTGATGTATTAGCTAAAGGTGATAGCATTAGCTTTATCGGTTTTGGTACATTTTCTGTAGCTGAAAGAGCTGCTAGAGAAGCTAGAGTGCCAAGCACTGGTGCTACTATCAAAGTGCCTGCTACTAAAGTTGCTAAATTTAAAGTAGGTAAAAACCTTAAAGACGCAGTTGCTGCTGCTAAAACTGCTAAAAAAGCTAAAAAATAATTCTTTGCGCAAAAGTTTCTAACTTTTGCGTTTTTCTTCGTAGATTAAGTATTAATTTTCTTTTGATATTGTTTTAAAAAATTAGAAGGAAAACAATGTCAGTTTATAATAATATTTTAGATTGCATAGGTAATACCCCGATTATTTCTTTAAAAGAATTTGCTCCAAATCTTTATGCTAAATGTGAGTATTTTAACCCAAGTCATTCTATAAAAGATAGAGCGGCTGTGGAGATGATAAAACAAGCTTTAAATGAAGGTAAGATTAATCAAGAAACAACCATTATAGAAGCCACAAGTGGAAATACCGGCATAGCTTTAGCAATGATTTGTGCAAGCTTAAAGCTTAAACTTATCATAGCTATGCCTGAGTCTATGAGTATTGAGCGTAGAAAAATGATGAGTTTTTTTGGTGCAAAGCTAGAGCTTACTCAGGCAAGTAAAGGTATGCAGGGAGCGCTTGATAGAGCTAATGAGCTTTTGAGTGAAATTCCAAATTCGTTTATGGTAAGTCAATTTGAAAATATCAACAACAAAAACGCACATAGAAAAAATACTGCTTTAGAAATTTTAAAAGCTTTACCTGATCTTGATATTTTTTTAGCAGGTTTTGGCACAGGTGGGGCTATTAGTGGAGTAGGAGAAATTTTAAAAGAACACAATCCTAATGTCAAAATCATAGCCTTAGAACCTGCATCTTCGCCACTTTTGAGCCAAAATACCGCTGCAAGCCATAAAATTCAAGGTATAGGTGCAAATTTTATCCCTAAAATTTTAAATCAAAAAATTATAGATGAGATAGTTTGTGTAAGTAATGAAGATGCTCTAAATACAGCCTTAGATCTTGGTAAAAATGGCATAATGGCAGGAATTTCAAGCGGAGCAAATGTATATATGGCTAGAAAAATTGCTTTAGAAAATCCAAATAAAAAAGTCTTGACTATGTTAAATGATACAGCCGAGCGATATTTATCAACTGATTTATTTGCAAATTTATAATTTGGAGTATGTATGAGTCAAAATAATGAGCATTTTGATTTAGATCTTGAAAGGGCGATTTTAAGTTCTTGTATATTTAGTGAGGATTCTTTTTTTAGTATTTCTTCAGATATTGAGATTAATGATTTCTCACTCAAAGCTCATCAAGATATTTACAAAGCTATTTTAGCTTGTGTGAATGCAGGCGAGCCTATAAGTGCAAGTTTTATAAGAAAACATAAAAAAGTAGATGAGCAAATTTTAGCTGAAGTTTTAGCCACTACTTCCATAGCGGATGTGAGCAAATACGCTTATGAGCTAAGAGAAAAGTCCATTAGACGCCAACTTTTAAATTTTGCTTATACTATACCTACAAGGGTTAATGAAGATAAAAGCATTTCTCAAATTTCAGATGAAATAGGCAAAGAGATTTTTAATCTTACTAACCGTGTAAATAGTAATAGTATTAAAGATATGACTATGGTTATGTCTGAACTTATGGATGAGTTTAAAAAGCAAAAAGAAGCTGAAAACAAAGATATTTTAGGGCTTGATACAGGCTTTAGTGAGCTTAATAAAATGACAAAAGGCTTTAAACCTGGCGATCTTGTAATCATTGCTGCACGCCCAGGTATGGGAAAAACTACAATTTGTCTTAATTTTATAGAAAAAACACTAAGGCAAAATAAAGGCGTTGTGATGTTTTCACTAGAAATGCCTGCTACGCAAATCATGCAAAGATTAATCAGTGCAAAAACCTCCATTCCTTTGCAAAAAATTCTAATCGCAGATTTAAACGATGATGAGTGGAGTAGAGTGGGTGATGCTTGTAATGAATATGCGCAAAAAAATCTTTATATTTATGATAGTGGTTATGCTAGCATAGCTGATATTCGTTCGATTTTACGCAAAATCAAAGCTCAAGATGAGAGTATTGAGCTTTGCGTAGTTGACTACATTGGTCTTATGATGAGTAATTCAGCTTTTAATGATAGGCATTTACAAGTGAGTGAAATTTCAAGAGGCTTAAAGCTTTTAGCAAGAGAATTAAATATGCCAGTAGTGGCACTTTCGCAATTAAATCGTTCATTAGAAAGTAGAGCAAATAAGCGTCCTATGCTCAGTGATTTAAGAGAAAGTGGCGCTATAGAACAAGATGCAGATACGATTTTATTTGTATATAGAGATGAGGTTTATAGAGAGCAAGAAGAAAAAGAAAGAGAAAATAAAGCTAAAAATGAAGGCAAAACTTATGAGAGAAAATTTATGCCAAATCCTGTGCAAGAAAAGGCTGAGCTCATTATAGGTAAAAATAGAAATGGTCCTGTAGGGCATGTGGATTTGCTTTTTTTAAAAGAAAAATCATGCTTTATTGAAGCTCCAAAAGAAGATTTTGTGGTTACAAACTTTGAAGGTTAATTCAAAGGGTAACCATAATTTTTATGCATAAAAAGTTCTAAATCTTTAAAATCGATTTTTCCCATTAGTTCTTCTACGAGTTGCTTATACACTATTTTTCCATCTTTGACTACAAAGGCTGCTCTTGCTAATAATCCTGCAAATATACTATCGCCTATTAAAACTCCATAATTAGTGCCAAAATCTTTAAAGGCAAAATCACTTGCTACAATAATATCATCAACCCCTTCAGTAGCGCAAAAACGATCCATAGCAAAAGGTAAATCCATACTAATAATAATAACTTCAATATTTTTCATAGAAGCTAATCTTTTGTTGGTTTCTTTTGCCTGTTTAGAGCATACTTGAGTGTCTAAACTAGGAAAGGTTAATAAAATTTGAGTTTTTCCTGGTGGTGCTATTTCTACTGGGGCGAGGTTTTTGGTTCTTAGAGTTATTTTTGGAGCATTATCGCCAACTTCTAGCTCATCTCCTATAAGTTCTATTTCTTGATCTTTATATATAATGCTTGACATAATTTCCCTTTTTTATAATAAAATCATTTTTGCCAAAAGTAAAAAACTAAAAAATCCCAAACCATCGGTAATTGCAGTAATCACTACACTTGATCCTACTGCGGGATCGATTTTAAATTTTTTTAAAGTTAATGGTACAAAAGAACCCACAAAGCCTGCTAAGGCTAGATTAATTAGCATTGATAAGGCTATAACAAGTCCTAAAAGAGCTGTTTTAAACCATATGAAAGCTATAATGCTCATAATGCTAGCAAATATAAGCCCATTTAATAAAGAAATTCCACTTTCTCTTAATATAACTTTTTTAGCATCTTTAAATTCTACTTCATTGAGTGAAAGTTTTCTAACTGTTACTGCTAAAGCTTGTGAGCCTGTATTGCCTCCCATAGAAGCTACGATAGGCATAAGTACTGCTAGAGCTACAAGTTGTTCTATTTCGCCTGAAAAAAGACTGATGATATTAGCTGAGATTAATGAAGTTGTAAGATTAATCATAAGCCAAAAAGCTCTTGCTTTGGCTGCTTTGAAAGCACTTTCTTCTTCGGCATCTTCATCAACTCCGGCTAAGTTATAAATTTGCTCTGTTGCATTTTCTTGGATTAAATCATGGATATCATCATAGGTAATTCTACCTAAAAGCACTCCATCATCATTTACAACCGCTAAAACACTCAAATCATAATCTTCTACTATATCAATAGCCTTTTGTATATCTTCATGATCTTTAATGCTATAACATTTATATTTTTCGTTATTATTTTTAATAATATCTGCAAAACTTAGTTTAAAGTCCCAAATCAAAAGATCACTTAAGTTGATAGCATTGCAAAGCTTCCCTTGATTATTTATAATATAAACTTGAAAAATTTGATCTACTTGCCCTGAGTGTTTTAAAATTCTATATCTTTTAATAGCCTTTTCTATACTCTCATCAATAGAAGCTGTGAAAATTTCTGTTTGCATATAAGCACCAGCAGTATTTTCATCATAATTTTTAAGGCGTAAAATTTCTTCTTTATCTTCGGAACTTAAGCGGTTTAAAATGGCTAAAGTTTTTTGTGGATTTAGCTCTTCAAAACGCTTAATTAAGTCTGTTGCATCATCACTTTCAAGCTCTTCTACCGCTTTTGCAATCTTTATAATGCTTAAGTGTTCTAAAATATCTTCTAAGATATGTTCAGGTGTTATAGTAGCTACATTTGCTAGTGTGTAAGTATCAAAAGATTTAAGAGTTTGCAAATAAAGCTCTTCATTATATCTTTTGATAGTCTTTAGGGCTTCATTGGTTTCATAGGTGCTTTGATCTTTGGAAATATTTTTTAAAAGTTCTTGTGCTTCTAAAAAATCATTCATCATCTCAAAGCTCCATAGAATTTTCTATATTTTGTTCTTTTGGTGGATTTTTATAGTTTTCATCAATGCTTTGCAAGCGGTTTTCATATTCTTTTGCCATTTTTAAAAATTCTTCTTTGTTTTTACCGCTTAGGCTTGATTTTGGAATTTTTACTATGGTTTCAGGATTAATTGCTTTGTTATTTAGATAAAGTCCAAAATGTAAATGTGGCCCAGTACTCATACCAGTAGAGCCTACATAGGCAATTACTTGTCCTTGCTTAACTTTTTGACCACGTTTGATTTTTGCAAAGCGACTAAGATGAGCATATAAAGTCATATAGCCTGATACATGCTTTACTTGTACAACCTTGCCATAACCACCTTTTGTCCCAACAAAACTAATCGTCCCATCTCCTGCACTCTTAACTGGAGTACCCGTTGGAGCTGCGTAGTCAATACCTAAATGCGCTCTATAACGTTTTAAGATAGGATGATATCTTGCTCTAGTAAAGCGATCTGAAATTCTTGTGTATTTAACAGGTTTGGTTAAAAAGAAATTTTCAAGTTCTTTTCCCTGAGCATTATAATAAGAATCTTTATATAAAAACACAGAATATTCTTTACCTCTAATATTAGCTAAAGCTGCTTGGATATTAATGTCGCCAAAAAGTCTTCCTAGTCTTCTTTTTTGCTCATAAATTAATACTACGCTATCGCCTTTTCTGACATTTTTAAAATTAACACTATTTTTAAAAGCTCTCACCATAGCTCTTGCTAAGGTTACACTGCCACTTTCATCATAAACATCTTGATAAGCTGAGTTGTTAATAGCTACGCGAATGGTTCTTTTTTCTTTAGTGTAAGAAATAGGGGTAAAACTCAATACGAATTTGTTTTCATTATTTTTGTAAATATGAATTTGTAAATCATCACTAATTGGGATTAAAACTTGCTCAAGTTCACCTTGCTCGTCTTTTAGCATTTGGTATTTAATACCACTTGCAATTTCTGCGCTTAGTTCTTTATCTTCGGTATCAAGATTATAATATAAATTAAGTGGTATAGAATGATCTTGTAAAAAATCAAGTAAAGTTTTGCCATTTTCCCAAGAAAGTTCTTCAACACTTGAAATAGCAAAAAGTTTTATGGATATAAGTAAAGATATGAAAATTTTTTTCATGATAATTTAAAGCCTTCTAAAATTTAAACATAAATTTGTATTTTACTTAATTTTTCTTACAATTTTGTAAGGAAAAAACAATATAATTTATTTTTACACTTTTTAAGGAGTATAAATTGTCAAGAATTATCTTAATGTTTTGCTGTTTTTTAGCATTTTTACAAGCTAAAAATTTTGATTTAATACAAACAAAACTTGAAAAAGTAGATGATATTTATGGTTATATAAAAGATGATCCTAGAATTTTATTACACTCAAGTGGTATAGTTGTACATGAAATTGATACACAAAAATCTATTATTGCAAGAGCTAGTGTGATAGGGCGTGAAAATGGCTTAGTTAAATTACAATTTAAAGTTTTTGATATGCTAGCTCAAGATGCTATGCCTTTGCCCAATGTATTGCCACAAGTAGGCGATAAAATAGTTTTAAATTATTTATATGATAGAGCTTTGATTATAGCTCCTGATAAAAGTGTGTATGATTTTATAGCTCAAAAATTAAATAGAATTTATTTTTTACATCCTGATTTATTTGGTGCGCATATGATACAAGAATACCGCCAAACTCCAAGAAGATCAGATTTTAGATCTTTTTGTTCAAAAAATGCTGTGGGGCTTTTGGTAGTAGCTTTAGAAAAGAAAGCTGAGATAGTTGATTGTCAAGATTTTGGCAAGATAGAAGAATTTGCCATACCGCAAGCTCAAATTTTGCAAATTCCATTTTATTCAAGAATTACAGGTTATAAAAGTGATATTTTTAGCTTAAATGATGAGGCTATTGGAAATTATTATGTATATTATGAAAAACTAATTAGCTTAACTAGAGAAAAATAATGCAAGAAATTCATCAAAAATTCTTTCAAGATCTTTTAGGAGTTGAAAACGCACATTTTGATCCTATCCATAAAAGAGCGTATAGCTATGATGCTACTAAAAAGCATTATTTGCCCGATGGAGTGCTTTTTCCAAGAGATGAAAATGATATTAGTCAAATTCTAAAATATTGCAATGAAAATAAAATCATCGTCATTCCTAGGGGCTCAGGTAGTGGATTTACCGGTGGAAGCTTGGCTGTTAATGGTGGAGTGGTGTTAAGCTTTGAAAAGCATATGAATAAAATTTTAGAAATTGATCTTGAAAATTTAGTTGCAGTAGTGCAGCCTGGTGTGATAAATATGGCTTTGCAAGAAAAAGTAAAAGAATACGGTTTATTTTATCCACCTGATCCTGCTAGTATGGAGTATTCTTCTTTAGGGGGGAATGTAAGCGAAAATGCAGGGGGTATGAGGGCTGCTAAGTATGGTATAACTAAAGATTATGTAATGGCTTTAAGAGCTGTTTTACCTAATGGAGAAATCATTAGAGCAGGTAAAAGAACCATAAAAGATGTAGCAGGTTATAATCTAGCTGGAATTTTAATAGCAAGTGAGGGATCTTTGGCTGTGCTTAGTGAGATTACTTTAAAACTTGTAGCTTTGCCAAAGTTTAAAAAGACAGCTATGGGGATTTTTAACAGTATTGATGAAGCGATGAATGCAGTTTATAAAACTTTAGCCAAAGGTGTGACCCCTGTATCTATGGAATTTTTAGATCAACTAAGCATACAAGCATTAGAGCAAAAATTTCAAAAAGGCTTGCCTATGGATGCGGGTGCGATTTTAATCGCTGATGTAGATGGTAATGTAGAAGAGGCCTTGGAAGCAGATTTAAAAATCTTGCAAGAAAGTTTTTATGAATCTGGCGTAAGAGAGTTTAAAATAGCAAAAGATGAACAAGAAGCAGCTAATATTTGGTTTGCTAGAAGAAACTGCTCTCAAAGTATAGCAATGTATGGAAATTTAAAACTTAATGAAGATATTACAGTACCGCGTTCAAAACTACCTGAGCTTTTAAAAGGTATTGCTGAAATTTCTAAAAAATATGGTTTTAAAATCCCTTGTTTTGGTCATACTGGCGATGGCAATGTACATACTAATGTAATGGTAAGTGATAAAAACAATCCTGAATTAGTTAAAAAAGGTTATGAAGCTGTGGAAGAGGTGTTTAAGCTTACAGTCTCTTTAGGCGGGACTTTAAGTGGAGAACATGGCATAGGTATTTCAAAAGCTCCTTTTATGAAGCTTGCTTTTAGTGAAGCTGAAATGGACTTAATGAGAAATATCAAAAAAGCATTTGATCCAAATAATATACTCAATCCTTTCAAAATGGGACTTTGATGAATTTTAAAAACTTATTTAAAATTCTTTTAGCTTTAAGAGATAAAGAAATTTTAAATTATGCTGCGGCTTTGAGTTTTTATACTATCTTGTCTTTAATACCACTTTTGTTTTTGTGTTTTTGGGTTTTTACTCAAATTCCAAGTTTTGAAATGTATCAAGAAAGAATTAAAAATTTAATTTTTACTTTTTTAATCCCAACTCAACAAGAATTAATCATACAGTATATCAATACCTTTTTAAAAAACAGCGTAAATTTAGGACTTATAGGACTTTTGGCTATGGCTTTGACTTCTTTGGCTTTTTTTTCAGGTTATGATTATGTGATTAATAAGCTCTTAGAAGAAGATTCTAAAAGTCTTTGGCACAGTATAAGTTCTTATTGGACTTTAGCAACCTTAACCCCACTTGGGCTTGGGGTGAGCTTTTATATTTCAGGTTTTATACAAAAAACCTTAGATGATTTTAATATTGCTTTAAATTTTTTTGAGATTTTACCTTATGTGATTATATGGGCTTTGTTTTTTGTTTCTTATTCAAGTTCGGTAAGCAAAAAAGGCGATTTAAAAACTTTACTTATTAGTTCTTTTGGTGCTTCTGTAATTTGGTATATTTCTAAGATGATTTTTGTGTATTATGCTGTATATAATAAAACTTATTTAAATGTATATGGTTCTTTTTCTGTAATACTATTTTTCTTTTTGTGGATTTATATTTCTTGGATTATTTATCTTTTGGGCTTAAAGGCTTGTTTGCTTTTAAATCAAGAAAATAAAGGGAATAAGCCCAAGAGAAATTATAAAAAGAGCTAAGTATTTATTAAATATAGCGATTAAAGATAAAATTAAATAAATATAATAAAACACAAAAGGTATTGATAGATTAATTGCATGCATTTTAAACTCAAAAAAATGCATTAAATATAAATCTAATAAATTTCCATAAGAGAAAATATGCAAGATTAAAACCAAAGGATAAAATATCACAAAGGCTAAACTTAAAGGTATGGCTAAAAATTGCTGAAAGCTAAGTAGAGGAAAAAAGTATAATACAGGGATAATCATTGCTAAAAAGGTCCAGATATTTAGCAAAAAAACATGAGTAAAATTTGAAAATTGATCTTTAAAATGATGAAGATATAAATAAATATAAAAAACTCCTAAAATAGAAAATAAAAACCCAACGCTAAAAAGAAGTTTTGGAAAAATACTAATGCAAAAGACTATACTTAAAAATAAAAATTTAAAACTGAGTATTTTAATATTTTTACTAAATAAATAAAAAGCAAAAATGCTCATTAGTAAAGCTCTTGTATAAGAAGGGCTAAAATCTATTAAAAATATATAAAAAATTAAAAGTAAGAAAGCAAAAATACTAATATCAAGCTTCAAACTTCTATAAGGAAAATATCGTTTATGAAAAAAGGCATACAAAGGAGCAAAAATCAAAAAGCAAAAGCTAAATAACAAGCCCAAATGATATCCACTAATAGCAATCAAATGTGCAATATTATAAAAATTTACATCATTTCTAAGTTCACTTGATATATTTTTGGCAAAAAATAAAGCCCCGTAAAATTCTTTGATTTTTTCATTTTGATGTTGATTTAGAAAATACTTTATTAAGGAGTTTTCTTTTTGTGTTTTAGTTTTATTAAAATCATAACTTGGTGCATAAAAACTTTTACTAAGATAATCTTTAAAGTTAATATTTTTAGTGATAATTCTAAGATTTATCACATCATTTTTACTTAAATTTAGATCTTTAAAACTAGTGGCGTAAAAAATAAAATTAGAATTTTTAAGTTTTAAAACTTGATATTTTTTACCTTTTTTATTAGTTTTTTCATAAGAAGATAAAACGATGTTATCTTTAAGTAATAAATGCTTAGTAAGCTTAAAATTTTGATATTTTTTATACTCATAGATGAAATTTAAACTAAAAATTGCTAAAAAACATAATAATAAAATAAAAAATTCTCTATAAGTTTCTTTTATAGAGAATTTTAAACTCATTTTTTCTTAGAAAAGCGTGATAAATATAACCATATAATAAAAATTAAAGTGATTATAAAAGCAGGAGCTATGTAAGGATAGTTGGTAAATACTTCAAAAGCTTCTTTTAGGGTATTTCCAAAAATAAAACCAGCATAACCTAAAACAACAGCCCAAATCAAACTAGCCAAGGTATTGATGATAAAAAATCTTACAAAGCTAAATTTACAAAGACCTGCTGCTATAGGAATGATAGTTTTTACTCCATAGATAAATTTTTGCACCACTAAAAGCAAATCGCCGTATTTTTTGATTTTCATCATAGCAAGAGCAATTTTTCTTCTATGATTTTTAAAATAAGGCATTATGTCTTTTTTATAGTATTTTCCCAAGATAAATAATAAGGTTGAGCCTATGGTATTAGCTAAAAAGGCTAAAAATATACACAAATGCAAATCAAGTTTGGTAGAACTTGCACAAAGTACCCCGGCAGCAAGTATAGCAACCATACCTCCACCAAAAGAATAAAAAAATAAAATCAAATAGCCATAAGTGCTTAGATTATCTATCATTTCTTGCATGAAAAACCTTATCTTGCAAAATCAATAGCTCTAAGCTCTCTGATGACATTGACTTTTATTTCACCAGGGTATTGAACTTTTTCTTGAATTTCTTCAGCTATTTCTTTAGCTAAAAGGACAGATTCATCATCATTGACTAATTTTGCATTGACAATAACTCTAATCTCCCTACCAGCATTAATAGCATAAGCTTTTTTAACCCCTTCTTTACTTTTTGCTATATCTTCAAGTTCGCTAACTCGTTTCAAGAAGGCCTCAAGCACCTCACGCCTTGCACCAGGACGCGCAGCGCTTAGTGTATCTGCTGTACAAACAGCAGCTGATTCTATACTTGTAGCCTCTTCATGTCCATGGTGAGCATAAATTGCATTAATCACAACAGGATGTTCTTTGTATCTTTTGCAAAGTTCAGCTCCTAAATCCACATGAGAACCTTCAAATTCATGCGTTAAAGCCTTGCCTATATCGTGTAAAATTCCAGCTCTTCTTGCTAGTTTTTCATCGCCACCACACTCAGCTGCTATGATTCCAGCCAAATGTGCTACTTCTAAAGAGTGTGCTAGAGCATTTTGTCCATAACTTGCTCTATATCTTAATTTTCCTATTAATTTAACAATTTCAGGATGGATATTATTAAGTCCCAAATCCATTACTATAGTTTGACCTTCTTCTAAGATATTATCTTCAAATTCTTTGCAAACTTTTTCATGAATTTCTTCTATTTTTGCAGGTTGTATTCTGCCATCTTCAACTAAAAGTTCAATCACCTTTGTAGCAATGGCGCGTCTATAAAGATTAAAACAACTTACTATAATCGCTCCAGGTGTATCATCGATGATAATATCAACACCCAAAACCATTTCTAAGGTTTTAACATTTCTTCCTTCTTTACCTATAATACGACCTTTTAGTTCGTCATTTTTGATATTTACTACATTGATTAATCTTTCAGCAGCAAATTCTCCTGCAAATCTTGAAGTAGCCTGCGCTAAGATAAAATTAGCCTTTCTTTTGGCTTCATTTCTAGCTTCTTCTTCGTATTTTCTAACAATATGAGCAATCTCAGCTCTTGAGTTTTCTTCTACTTTTTGTAAGACAATGTTTTTTGCCTCTTCTTGTGTAAGACCAGCTGAATGTTCAAGGATTTTTAAAACATCATTTAGTTTTGTTTCATAGTTTTGTTTTAAATTTTCATTTTCCTCATGTAAAGCTTTTATAACTTGTTGCTCTTTTGCTAATTTATTTTTGTTTTCTTCATGAAGTTTTTCTTGATAATGAAGATTTTGTTCTTTTTTGTTAAGCTCTTCTAGTTTAATAGAATGCTCTTTTTGTAGTTTTTGAATTTTTTCATCAAATTTTTTCTTTGCTGCAAATTCAGCTTCAGCAACTGAATTTTTAGCATCTTTAAGTGTTAATTCAGCTTCGTATTCAATGGCTTTTGCTTTTGCTTTTGCTTGCTCTAAAAAGATATTGAAATTTGCATCATTAATCTTTTTGGCGACTATATACCCAATCCCTCCGCCTATAAAAACGGCTATTAATGCGACTAATATTTCTATCATTGTTTTTAACTTTCCTAAAATATTTTTTATAAGGGTTTATATAAAAATTTCCTTTTATATCATGATCTTGGCTAAAAAATTGATCAGATTTTGCATCAATCATTTGTGTAAAAATAACCAAAGGTTTTTTATAAGAAATACTTTCAAAAAACCTATCGTAAAAACCTTGACCATGACCGATTCTTCCTAATTTTGCATCTACACCTATTACAGGGATAATCGCAACATCAATGCGAGTTTGCAAAAAAGAATCTTTTGGTTCATATACCCCAAAGCTCTTTTTTTCAAGAGCTAATCTTAATTTTACTACCTTTAAACTTTTATCTTGCATAAATGGGACGAAAATTTGATATTTTTTTGTTAAAAAATGTCTGAATTTATAAAGATTAATTTCATATTTTAAAGGGATGTATATAAGGATATTTTTGCAATTTTTGCATAAATTTAGAATTTTCATTATTTCTTGAAAAACTAAAAAATCCCTTTTGTATTGATATTTTAATTTTAAATGCATTTTGGATTTTTGTTTTATTCTAAAATTGTTTTTTATCAAGGCTTTCCTTAAAGTTTTTAACTTTTTATGTTATACTTTTAAGCTTAAAAAATCATAAGGATAAGAATTGAAATTTAAAATTTTTTTAGTGATTTTTATTGCGGTATTTTTTGCTTCATGTTCTAGTGATAAAGAAAATTCTAACACTGAAAATACAGACAATGCAAGTTTGACTCAAAGTGAAAATACTGATTTTACTTTGAAATTTTTAGATGGTAGAAAAATGTATGTGAAATATCATGAACAAGCTTTTAATTTTGATGATACGGCTAAAGCTAAGTTGTTTGTTTTTTTTACAAGTTGGTGTACACCTTGTAAGGCTCAAATTCCACATTTAAATAATCTAGATAAAAAATATCAAGACAAATTTGAAGTAATAGCGCTTTTTTTAGAAGAAAATAAAGAGCAAGAAATATTAACTTTTATAGAAAATGAAAAAATAAAATTTCCAGCGGCTATAGGAGGGAATAATTTTGTTTTTTCCAAGGTTTTAAATGTCAATTCTATTCCAACAATGGTGTTGTTTAATGCAAAAGGCGAAAAGATTAAAGAGTATTTAGGGATAATCCCTGAAGAAATGCTAGATATAGATATACAAAAAGTGATAATGTAATGTTTGGATTTTTAAAAAATGGTTTGAAAAAAACCTTAGAAAGTATTCATTTAGTTAAAGCTTCAAATAAAATCATTACCAAATATTTGCTTGAAGAAATGCTTTTAGAAGCTGATGTGGCGTATGAAATAGTTGAAGAGATTATTTATTATCTTCCTCCAAATGATGAGGTTAAAAAGGCTGATTTAGAGCGTGTTATGGGGACTTATTTTATTTATGATAAGCCAGAACTTGCTAATGCTAAGCCTTTTGTGGATTTGATTTTAGGCGTAAATGGAGTAGGTAAGACTACAAGTATTGCTAAAATGGCACATTTGCATAAAGAAAATGGTGAAAAAGTTATACTTGGAGCTTGTGATACTTTTAGGGCAGGAGCTATAGAGCAGTTAAAATTATGGGCGCAAAAATTAAATATAGATATCATAGCTACTTCACAAGGACATGATCCTTCAGCAGTTGCTTATGATGCTATTTCTAAAGCTTTGGCAAAAAACTATGATAGAGTTATTTTAGACACAGCGGGACGCTTGCAAAATCAAAAAAATCTTGCTAATGAGCTTGAAAAAATCGTTCGCATAAGCAATAAAGCTATGCAGGGAGCTCCTCATAGAAAAATCCTTGTGCTTGATGGCACTCAAGGCGTAGCAGGAATTTTACAAGCAAAAGCTTTTAATGATTTAGTAAAACTTGATGGAGTGATTATTACAAAACTTGATGGAACCGCTAAAGGTGGAGCTTTATTTAGTATAGCAAGAGAGCTTGAGCTTCCTATTTTATATGTAGGAGTAGGAGAGCAACTAGGACAAATTCATGAGTTTAATCCTAATGAATATGTTAAAACTTTAGTTGAAGAGATTTTTGCATAATTTATGGCTAAAAAACATATTTTATTTGAATGTCAAGCTTGTGGAAATCAACAAAGTAAATGGCTAGGCAAATGTCCTGAATGTGGTTCTTGGGATAGTTTTGTTGAGCTAAAGCAAGAACAAATTAAGGTTTTAAAAGAGTTAAATTCACTCTCAAACACCCCAAGTTCTGCAGTATGTATAAATGATGTTATAGCAGAAAATTTCACACGTATTAGTACTGATGATAATGAACTTGATTTAGTTTTAGGTGGTGGGCTTGTTGTGGGTTCTTTGGTGTTAATTGGGGGTTCACCTGGGGTTGGAAAATCCACACTTTTATTAAAAATTGCTTCGAATTTGGCTAAAAGCGGTAAAAAAGTACTTTATGTAAGTGGTGAGGAGAGTAAATCTCAAATCAAACTGCGTGCAGATCGTTTGAATGCAAATTGTGAAAATTTATTTTTACTTACTGAACTTTGCTTGGAAGATATTTTAAGCGAACTTTCTAAAAAAGATTATGAAATTTTAATTATTGATTCTATTCAAACTTTATATTCTAATAAAATTACTTCAGCAGCAGGTAGTATCACTCAAGTTAGAGAAATTACTTTTGAGTTGATGCGCTATTCTAAGGCCAATAATATTAGCACTTTTATCATAGGACATATCACCAAAGATGGAGCTATAGCTGGACCTAGAATTTTAGAGCATATGGTAGATGTAGTGCTTTATTTTGAAGGCGATGCCAATAAAGAAATAAGAATTTTAAGAGGTTTTAAAAATCGTTTTGGAAATATTTCTGAAGTTGGTATTTTTGAAATGACTTCTAAGGGCTTGATTAGTGCTAAAGATATAGCTAATAGATTTTTTACGCGTGGCAAGGCAGTAAGTGGTAGTGCTTTAAGTGTAGTGATGGAAGGAAGCAGAGCTTTAGTGCTAGAAATTCAAGCCTTAGTTTGTGAGAGTGCTTACCCAAAACGCAGTGCAACAGGCTATGAAAAAAACCGTTTAGATATGCTCATAGCTTTGCTTGAGAGAAAGCTTGAAATTCCCTTGGGGCATTATGATGTTTTTATTAATGTAAGTGGTGGGGTGAAAATTAGTGAAACTGCAGCAGATTTAGCGGTGGTTGCAGCAATTATTTCAAGTTTTAAAAATCGTCCTTTAAGTAAAGATAGTGTTTTTGTGGGCGAACTTAGTTTAAATGGTGAGATCAAAGAAGTATTTTCACTTGATGTGCGTTTAAAAGAAGCTAAAATGCAAAAATTTAAAAATGCCATAGTGCCGGTTAAGCCTATGGAAGATCTTGGTTTAAAATGTTTTGTAGCCAAAGAATTACGTGAGGTTTTAGAATGGATGTAAAATTTGATGTAATTATTATAGGTTCAGGTCTTGGAGGCTTAAGTGCGGGTGCTTTTTTAGCTAGAAATGGTAAAAAAGTTTTAGTTTTAGAACAGCATTCTTTAATCGGTGGTTGTGCTACTTGTTTTAAAAGAAAAGGCGCTTTGATTGATGCGGGACTTCATGAGATGGACCTAGGTGAAGCAAAAACTGATATGAAGCATTTGGTTTTTGAAAAACTTGGTATAAAAAATAAAATTGAAATTTTACCTTTACCAAGTGCTTGGAGCATTAAAAGTAAAAATTATAATCTAACTTTACCTCATGGTATAGAAAAAGTAAAAGAGGTTTTGAAAAAAGAATTTCCACAAGAAAGTAAAGGTATAGATAAATATTTTAAAGCTATAAAAACGCAAGCTTATGCTATTCGAAGATTTCCTTGGGATTTAAAATTAAGTGAATTATTGTTATTTCCATTTAGCACTGCTTGGATATTTATTAAAAATAGATTGTTTAATAAAAAAGTTTATGATGTTTTAAATGCTTATATTAAAAATGATAAGTTAAAAAAGATTTTAAATGCAAATTTAAGTTATTATCATCATAATAGTAAAGAATTTATTTTTTCTTATCATGCTATGGCACAAAAACATTATTATGATGGTGGGGTGTATATTAAAGGTGGCTCTCAAGCTTTAAGTGGTGCTTTGGCTGAGGTTATCAAAGAAAATCAAGGACAGGTTTTAGCCAAGGCTGAAGTTGTTAAAATACTCACAAAAGATCAAAAAGCTTATGGAGTAGAATATACTCATAAAAATGAAACTCACACGGTTTATGCGCAAAAAATTATTGCTAATTGTGATCCTTTAATCGTGTATAAAGACTTGCTTAAAGATTTAAATTTAACCCAAGAAATCAAAGCAATAGAATCTAAAAAGCGTGCTTGTTCTTTGGTAAGTGCTTATTTTATTTATGATAAAGATATTTCTAAAATTTATGAAAATATGGATTATTGTAATTTTATATTTGAAGATGATTTTTTAAATAGTTCATATGAAAATACTAATATTTTAAAACTAGATATCAAAAAAAGACCTATAGCTTTTGTGAATTATTCTAAGGTTGATAGTGGCTTAGCTAGCGATAAATATATAGGTGTTGTAGCTTTTAGTTCAAATTATCAAGAGTGGGATTTAAATAAGCAAGATTATAAAGCTAAAAAAGAAGAAGTGTTGAAAGCTATAGTGCAAAGACTTGATGAGATTTTTCCAAATTTAAGCTCATACTTAATCCATCAAGAATTAGCCACTCCAAAAACTATACAAAGATATACTAAAGCTTATGAGGGAACAATTTATGGATTTTCTCAAGATCAAGAAGGGGCTAAATACAGATTACATTATAAAAGCAAAAGTGTAGAAAATTTGTATTTTGCTAATGCTTTTATATTTCCTGGCGGTGGTTTTACAGGTGCGATTTTGGGTGGATATTTTTGCGCAAATAAAATGAATTTTCATTAAAATATAAGCAATTTTTTTTTATAATATTAGCTTTGAAATATTTATTCTGCTAAGGATTTTTAATGAAAGATTTATTTTTGTTTAGTTCTTTTATAGATTCTAGTCACACTTTTGCATACTTTTTTCATTTGGGTATAGTGGTTGTGATTTCTTTGATTTTAGCAAAACTTGCTACAAGATCTATGCAAATTGTCCCAAGAGGTAGTCAGAATTTAGCTGAAGCTTATATGGAAGGCATTTTAAGCATGGGTAGGGATACTATGGGTAGCGATGAAGCTGCTAGAAAATACTTGCCTTTAGTTGCAACTATAGGTTTTATGGTGTTTTTTAGTAATATTATAGGAATCATCCCTGGTTTTGAAGCTCCAAGTGCTAGTTTAAATTTTAGTGCTTCTTTGGCTATTATAGTATTTGTGTATTATCATTTTGAAGGCATTAGAACTCAAGGGTTTTTTAAGTATTTTGCACATTTCATGGGACCTGTGAAAATTCTAGCGCCTTTAATGTTTCCTATAGAAGTGGTTTCTCATTTTTCAAGAGTTATTTCTTTATCTTTCCGTTTATTTGGTAATATCAAGGGAGATGATTTATTCTTAGCAGTCATTTTAGCTCTTGTGCCTTGGGTTGCACCACTACCTGCTTATATGCTTTTAACTTTTATGGCATTTTTGCAATCTTTTATTTTTATGATTTTAACTTATGTTTATTTAGCAGGTGCAACTGTAGTTGATGAGCATCATTAATTTTTAAAAAGCAAAAATATTTTTTTTGCTTTTTCTTTTTTAATATACTTCTTTTATTCTTTTTTAAACTCTTTTTGAAATAAAAAACGCTAGAATAATCAAAAAATTCTAAGGAAAATTTTAATGTTTGAAGTTGTTATAGGACTTGAAGTTCATGCACAATTAAATACAAAAACAAAAATCTTTTGCTCATGTGCGACTTCTTTTGGAGAAAAATCAAATACTAATGTATGCCCAACATGTTTAGCTTTACCAGGTGCTTTACCTGTATTAAATCAAGAAGCGGTAAAAAAAGCCATAGCATTTGGAAAAGCGGTTAATGCAACTATAAATAAAAAAAGTATTTTTAATAGAAAAAATTATTTTTATCCTGATTTGCCAAAAGCTTATCAAATTTCGCAATTTGATATTCCTATAGTAGAAAATGGCGAGTTGTTTATCAATGTAAATGGAGAAAATAAACGCATAGGTATTACTAGAGCTCATTTAGAAGAAGATGCGGGAAAAAATATACATGAGAGTAATTTTTCAAAAGTAGATTTAAATAGAGCAGGCACGCCCTTGCTTGAAATCGTTAGTGAACCTGAACTTAGAAGCTCTGATGAGGCAGTGGCTTATTTGAAAAAGTTACATTCTATTATAAGATTTTTAGATATTTCAGATGCAAATATGCAAGAAGGTAGTTTTAGATGTGATGCTAATGTTAGTATTCGTCCAAAGGGCGATGATAAGCTTTATACTAGAGTGGAGATTAAAAACTTAAATTCATTTCGTTTTATCCAAAAGGCGATTGAGTATGAAGTAAAACGTCAAAGTGAAGCTTGGGAAGATGGAAAATACGACCAAGAAGTTGTGCAAGAAACAAGATTATTTGATACGGTTAATTTAGTTACTAGAAGTATGAGAGGCAAGGAAGATTCTGCTGAATATAGATATTTCCCTGATCCTGATCTTTTACCTGTAATTTTAGATGATGAAATGCTAAGTCAAGATATACCTGAACTTCCTGATGAGAAAAAAGCTAGATTTGTTAGTGAATTAGGTATTAAAGAAAGTGATAGTGAAGTGATTGTTTCTTCATTGGAGCTTTGTAGATATTTTGAGTATCTAATTAACCAAAAATTAAACCCAAAACTTTGTGTTACTTGGCTTACGACTGAGTTAATGGGGCTTTTAAAAGGCGAATTGACCATAGAAAACTCACCTGTAAAACAAGAAAAATTGGCTATTTTAATCAAACGTATAGAAGAAGGTGTTATTAGTGCTAAAGCAGGTAAGGATATTTTAGCTTATGTGTTTGAAAATACAGAAGTTGGAATTGATGATGCTATTGAAAAACTTGGTTTAAAACAGGTTAGTGATGATGGTGCTATTGAAAAGATTATTGATGAAATTTTAGCAAACAATGAAGATAAAGTAGCTGAATATAAAAGTGGTAAAGATAAACTTTTTGGTTTCTTTGTCGGCCAGGCAATGAAAGCAGGTAAGGGTGCATTTAATCCTGCTAAGGTAAATGAAATTTTAAAAGCAAAACTTGGTTAAATATGAAAATAGCAGTTGTTGGTGCAGGAAAATGGGGAAGTGCTTTATATGATGCATTGAGCGTTAAAAACGAATGCGTAATAACTTCTTTTCACGAAAAAGATCTTTCTTATTTTGTTAGCACCAAAGAAGCTTTAGAATATGAATATTTAGTTTTTGCTTTATATGCTCAAGGAATACATGAGTGGCTTGTAAATAATTTTAAAGATTTAAATCAAAAAATTCTTGTAGCTTCTAAGGGTATTGATTGTAAAAGTTTAAAATTTATGGATGAGGTTTTTAGCGAGTTTATAAGTAGTGATAGACTTTGTTTTTTAAGTGGTCCTTCTTTTGCAAGTGAGGTGCTAGAAAAAAAACCTTGTGCTTTGGTTGTTAGTGGTAAAAATCAAGATCTTTGTAATCAATTTGCAAGTTTTTTTCCAAATTATATTAAAACTTATACAAGTTCTGATGTTAAAGGTGCTGAGATTTGTGGTGCATATAAGAATGTTTTAGCAATTGCAAGCGGGGTTTGCGATGGCTTAAATTTAGGTAATAATGCAAGAGCTTCTTTGGTTTCAAGAGGCTTAGTAGAAATGCACCGTTTTGGGCAATTTTTTAATGCTAAAGAAGAAACATTTTTAGGACTTAGTGGGGCCGGAGATTTATTTTTAACAGCTTCAAGCAATCTATCAAGAAATTATAGAGTAGGTTTAAGTTTGGCTAGTGGTAAAAATATAAAAGATATTTTAATGGAACTTGGCGAGGTAGCTGAAGGAGTGCAAACTGCTTATGCTATACATTCTTTATCAAAACAATTTCAAATTTATACCCCGATTGTTAATGAAGTAGTCTTAATGCTAGAGGGTAAGAATGCTTGGGAATCTTTGAAAGATTTGATGTCATCAAAGGAGGAAATATCATGATTATCAAAAATGCAAAAATTTATGGCGAGCAAAAGCTTGATCTTAAAATAGAAGATGGAAAAATCACTCAAATTGCTAATGATTTAAATGATGATGAGCATATTGTTGATATAGAAGGTAAGACTTTACTTCCTTCGTTTATTGATTTAAATGTTAGTTTGCTTGATAATGAATTTAGTATAGATAAATTATATAATCTTGAAAAAGCATGCTTAAAAGGTGGGGTGGGGACTATTGTTTTAAAAGATAGTTTAGAAGCTAACACTCAAGGCTATGTGCTTTATTTTGATAAATTAAAATCTTTAGATATTAATGTTTTACCTACTATTAATGTATTAGATAAAACAGAAAAATTAAAAAATATTGCTACCTTAATTGATATGGGCGCAAAGGGCTTAGAGCTTTCAAGTACTTTAGGTGCAAATTATTTAAGACAATGTATGCAATATGCTAATATGAAATCAACTCCGGTGTTTTTAAAGTGTTTTGATGAGAGTTTTGATGATCATGGAGTGATGAATGATGGACAAATAAGTTTTGAATTAGGACTTATAGGAATTAGCAATATAGCTGAAACTAGTGAAGTAGCAAAAATGAAAGAACTAGTGGAGTTTTATAAAAACAAAGCTTGTTTTAGCTCTTTAGCAATTGCAAGATCATTTGAATTATTGCATGATCAGTATAGTGAAATCTCAATTCATCATTTAATTAAGGATGAAAGTGCATGTGAAAATTTCAACACTCAAGCAAAAATTTTACCTCCACTAAGAGCAAAAGATGAATTAATAAGCCTTAAAAAATTACTTCAAAATAAAAAAATTACTTTCTTAAGCTCTTTGCATACTCCTAGCACTAAAAAAGATTTAGCTTTTGATGAAGCAGATTTTGGAGTTAATGCTATAGCTATGTATATGAGTTTATGTTTTACATATTTAGTAAAAGAAGGTATCTTAGCTTGGAAAGAATTATGTGATTTTACAAGTTATAATCAAGCGCATTTTTTAGGATTAAACAAAGGCAAAATAGAACTTGGATTTGATGCTGATTTAGTTGTATTTGATGAAAATCTTTCTTTTAAAGGGGAAGGTTTATATGTAAATGATATCTTGCAAGGCAAGGTAGAGAAAAGCTTTATAGCAGGAAAAGTTTTTAGCATTTAAGCTAAAAACTTTTATTTATTTTGCATAGCTTGAGCTACTTGAGCTGAGCTATTTCTAATTTTTTCCATACACTCTCTAGCTTCTTTAGCTAAATCCACACTTTGATTTACTCCGCTTAAGCCATCTTTGATACTTTGTACCACTTCAGCTGTTACATTTCTAATAGAATTAATGGTAGTAGTAATTTCATTTACTGAATGTCCAGTTCTTTCGGCGAGATTTCTAACTTCATCAGCAACTACAGCAAAGCCTCTACCATGCTCACCTGCACGCGCTGCTTCAATAGCTGCATTTAGTGCTAAAAGATTAGTTTGATCAGCTATATCGCTAATAGTTTGAATGATATTTTTGATTTCTTCAGATTGCTCATTTAATGATGAAACCAAATTACTACTATTATTCATCATATCAGCAATGCCTTGAATATTTTGAACCGTATTTTCTATGACGCTATCACCTTCTTGAGTGAGATTATCATTTTGCTCAGCTAATTCGCTGATAAGTTTTAATTTTTCCTCATCTCTTACAACTTGCTCAGTAATATCTGTTGCAAATTTAATAACTTTGTAAATTTCTCCATCATCATTTTTGATAGGATTATAACTTGCTTCTAGGTGGATAAGTTTATTATTTTTACCAAAGCGTATGAATTTTCCTGATTGAAATTTACCGCTTCTTAATTCTTCCCAAAAAATTGTATATTCTTTTGAATTTCTAAATTTTTCTTCACAGAACATACTATGGTGTTTTCCTTTGATTTCACTTAATGAATAACCCATAGTTTGAGTGAAGTTTTCATTAGCATTTAAAATTTCTCCATAAGGATTAAATTCAATAATAGCCATAGAACGATTAGCCGCATCTATGGTGTTTTTTAGATCAAGCATTTCATAGTGTCTTTGAGTGATATCATTAGCAAATTTAATAACCTTATATACTTCGTTATTTTGATTTAAAATAGGAAGATAATTAGCTTCAAGATAAATGTCTTTTCCACCTTTTGCAATACGTCTAAAAAGCCCATTTCTTGATTTACCACTTTTTAAATCTCTCCAAAAATCAACATAGCGTTGTGATTTTACTACCTCAGGTAAGCAAAACATACTATGGTGTTTTCCTTTGATCTCATCTAGAGAGTAATTCATGGTTTTTAGAAAATTTTCATTGGCACTAATGATGGTTCCATCTGTTTGGAATTCTATCATTGCCATGGTTTTGCTTATAGCATTAAGTATATCTTGAAAGGCTTGGTTAGATTGCTCTAATTGAGTAATTTGTTCATTAATTTTTTTCTTGTTGATAAACATAAAACCCCTTTATAAAATAATTTTAAATTATATAGTATTTTTTAAAATAAATAATTTGCTTATATTAGTTTTTTGTTAAATTAGAGAATTTTTCTTGCAAAGAAGTTCTCATTGAATCATTGATTTTTTCACCATTATTTAGGTATTGCTCGTTAAGATTTTCAAACTCTTTTAAAAACTCAAAAAGAGTTTCTTCCCATAAAGCACTATTTTTTTTACTTAAATTCATGGTTTGAATATGATTAAGTTTTCTACTCATATCGCTTAAATTTTCTAAAAATTCATCTTTATGGTTTTCATTTTGAAGTGTAAAAGTATTTTGTAAAAGATTATTTTTGATATTTCTTATTTCTTCATTGATTAGATCACAAAACTCAGGATAAATATCATTTTTTATAGGCTCAAGTAAAGCTTGCTCGTCTAATTTTAAAGTATATTTTTTAATAGCAAAGAAAAGAATTAAAAAAGCTATCGCGCTGATTAAGAGATAAAAAGCCATTTTTTAAATTTCCTTAAAATGGTGCGGTTAGCGAGATTTGAACTCGCACACGCTGAGCGCACCACCCCCTCAAGATGGCGTGTCTACCAGTTCCACCATAACCGCATAAAGCCCTAAATAGGGCTTTAAATTAAGCTGCTACTAATGCTTGGAATGGGTTAGCATAAAGAGCGATAAGAGCAATAACAAGTGCATAAATAACTTGAGCTTCAATCATCGCCAAAGCAATAAACATAGTAGTCATTAATTTACCACCAAGACCAGGGTTTCTAGCAGTACCTGCTATAGTTGCTGCTGCAGTATTACCCATACCAATAGCACCACCTAAAGCTGCAACACCAAGTCCTAAACCTGCTGCTAAGATAGAAAAAGAAGCTAACCATTGATTCATAGAACCTTCAGCTGCAAATGCAAAACCGCTTAAAGCTAGCATTAAAAATACGATTTTTTTCATAGTTTTTCCTTATAAAAATTTAAATCCTTTCGGCTTGCGTATCCCTACTCGTGATTTATAAAAGCGAAATTATATATCAATATAGCTTTAAAATTATTGAAATTTAAATTAATATATCTATTTTAAAACAAATTAAAGTTTTTTTTAGCTACATTAAAAGTTTTTTATAGTTTTATAAATTTAAGGTTATTTTTATGAATGAAAAATTTTCTAAAATAGGTTTTGTATTAGCAGTGGCAGGCTCAGCTGTTGGGCTTGGAAATGCTTGGAAATTCCCAACTTTAGTAGGACAAAATGGAGGCTCAGCCTTTGTGCTTTTGTATCTCCTTTTGACTTTGGGAGTAGGTTTTGTGATATTTTTAGCCGAACTTAGCATAGGAAAACTTAGTGAAAAAGATCCTGTAAATGCTTATTATACTTTAGCACCAAAACACAAAAGAGCTTGGTCTATAGTTGGCTTTTCTTTAATAGGTGCTATTTTAATTGTTTCTTTTTATAGTGTGATTATAGGATGGATTGTAAAATATGCTTATTTTGGGTTTTTTCCTTTACCAAAAAGTATAGAAGAGAGTGGCGCTATTTTTGGAAATTTACTTTCTAATGATGTCTTATCTCAATTTATATGTTTTACTTTTGTATTTATAGTTATTTTTTATGTTGTATCAAAAGGTGTTAAAAGTGGTATAGAAAAACTCAATGTTTGGATGATGCCAAGCTTATTTATACTACTTATTTTAATGCTTGGATATTCTTTTAGTATGGATGGTTTTTCTAAAGCGAGTGAGTTTTTATTTTCTCCGGACTTTTCTAAGCTTAGTGTAGGAGCGTTTTTGAGTGCTTTAGGGCTTGCTTGTTTTTCTTTATCTATTGGAGTGGGCTCGATTATAACTTATTCAGCGAGTTTATCAGATAAAACAAATTTTATTACAAGTACTATTAATATTATTATTATTAATATTATTATTGGTATTATGATGGGGCTTATTGTATTTACTTTTATATTTGAATTTAATGGCAATCCAGCTCAGCAAGGTCCAGGTTTGATTTTTGTATCTTTAATGAGTTTGTTTTCAAATATTGTTCCAATCGGTTTTTTACCTTTAGGAAATATTTTAGCTGTAGCCTTTTTTATAGCTTTATTTTTTGCAGGGATTACTTCAGCAGTTTCCATGATAGAGCCTTTAACTTTTTATTTAATCAACTCTTATAATTTTACAAGAAAAAAAGCTTTGATTTTTATAGCTTTCATTGTATATTTTTTGGGAAGTTTGTGTATTTTATCAGGAATTGAGTGGAGTAAAGATTCTTTAGAATTTTTTGGAAAAAGTTTTTTTGATATATTAGATTTTATTGCTTCAAATTTAATGATGCCTTTGGGTGGATTATTTGGGGCAATCTTTGTAGGTTTTGTGCTTAAAAAAGAAGCTTTACAAACTTTATTTTATCCTTATATGAGGGGTAAATACTTTAAGTGTTGGTATTTTTTTGTAAGATATATCTCGCCTTTAGCGGTGATTTTAATCATGGTAAAACAATTATTTTTTTAAGGTTAAAAGATGAATGAAAAATTTTCTAAAATAGGTTTTGTATTAGCAGTAGCAGGTTCAGCTGTTGGACTTGGAAATGCTTGGAAGTTTCCAACTTTAGTGGGTAACAATGGCGGATCAGCTTTTGTAGTGGTGTATTTACTTTTAACCTTAGGTGTGGCTTTTGTGATATTTTTAGCCGAACTTAGCATAGGAAAACTTAGCGAAAAAGACCCTGTAAATGCTTATCATACTTTAGCACCAAAGAACAAAAAAGCTTGGTCATTTGCGGGATTTTTTATGCTTGGTGCTATTATTTTAGTGTCTTTTTATAGTGTTGTTATAGGCTGGATAGCAAAATATGCTTATTTTGGATTTTTTGAATTACCTAAAGATACAAATGAAGCAGGAGCTATTTTTGGAAATTTACTTTCTAATGATGTCTTATCTCAATTTATATGTTTTACTTTTGTATTTATAGTTATTTTTTATGTTGTATCAAAAGGTGTTAAAAGTGGTATAGAAAAACTCAATGTTTGGATGATGCCAAGCTTATTTATACTACTTATTTTAATGCTTGGATATTCTTTTAGTATGGATGGTTTTTCTAAAGCGAGTGAGTTTTTATTCGTGCCTGATTTTTCAAAATTAAGTGTTAATTCTATATTAGATGCACTAGGGCTTGCATTTTTTAGTATGTCTTTGGGCGTATGTGTGATTTTAACTTATGCAGCAAGTTTGCCCGATAAAACAAATTTTATAAGTAGTTCTTTAAATATTATCATTATTAATACTATTATTGGTTTAATGATGGGGCTTATTGTATTTACTTTTATATTTGAATTTGGAGCTGATCCTACTCAACAAGGACCAGGGCTTATATTTATATCATTAACAACACTTTTTGCAAAATTAGGATTTTTAGGAAATATTTTAGCTATAGCCTTTTTTATTGCATTGTTTTTTGCAGGAATTACTTCAGCTATTTCCATGATAGAACCTTTTACCTTTTATCTTATAAATCGTTATCAAATTTCAAGAAAAAAAGCTTTGGTTTTTGTGGGTATGATTGTTTATTTTCTTGGAAGTTTATCTATACTTTCTTTTTATCATGTAAGTGCGCCAAGTTTAAATTTCTTTGGAAAAAGTTTTTTTGATATTTTAGACTTTTTCATACAAAATTTACTAATGCCAATTTCTGCTTTAATTACAGCATTTTTTGTGGGTTTTGTGCTTAAAAAAGAAGCTTTACAAATTTTATTTCGTCCCTTTATGCGCGGGGTGTATTTTGAAATTTGGTATATTTTTTTAAGATATATTTCTCCATTAGCGGTGATTTTAATCATGGCTAGACAGCTTTTTTTCTAAGGTATTAAAATGAATGATAAATTTTCTAAAATAGGTTTTGTATTAGCAGTAGCAGGTGGAGCTATAGGACTTGGAAATGCTTGGAAATTTCCAACCTTAGTAGGCCAAAATGGTGGTTTTGCTTTTGTGCTTTTGTATTTGCTTTTGACTATTAGTATAGGATTTTGTGTATTTTTGGCTGAAATTGCCATGGGAAGATTAAGTCAAAGTGATCCTGTAAATGCTTATAAAAGCTTAGCGACTAAATATGCTCAAAAATGGAAATTTGCTGGATTTTTTATGCTCGGTGGAATTTTTGTATTATCTTTTTATCTTGTTATTATGGGTTGGGTTTTAAAATACATGATAACTTCGATTTATTATTTACCTAGCAATACTCAAGAAGCAGGAGCTTTATTTGGAAATTTAATACAAAATAGTATTTTAGAAAGTAGTTTGTATTTTTTAGTTGCTTTTTTTCTTGCTTTATTTGTTGTTTCAAGAGGGGTTAAAAGTGGTATAGAAAAACTTAATGTTTGGATTATGCCAAGCTTGTTTATCATGCTTGTTTTAATGCTAGTGTATTGTTTTTTTCAAGATGGTTTTAAGGAAGCTTTTGTTTATTTGTTTTATCCTGATTTTACTAAGCTTAGTTTAAACTCTGTTTTAACAGCTTTAGGTCTTGCTTTTTTTACTTTATGTTTAGGTATAGGTTGTATTACCACTTATGCAGCTTCATTAAAAGATGATACAAATTTAATTACAAGTTCAATTGTAATTGTGCTTTTAAATATCAGTATAGGTTTGATGATGGGGCTTATTGTTTTTACTTTTATATTTAAATTTAATGCTAATCCCGCAGAAGGTGCTGGACTTGTATTTATATCTTTAACAACTTTGTTTTCTAATTTAGGCACTATTTTCGGGCATTTTTTAGCCTTTTATTTTTTCTTGGCTTTATTTTTTGCAGGAATTACTTCAGCAGTTTCTATGATAGAACCTTTTACTTTTTATCTTGTAAATGAATATAAAATTTCAAGAAAAAAAGCTTTGGTTTTTATAGGTTTTGTAGTTTTTCTTTTGGGAATGAGTTGTATTTTATCTTTTAGTGCTAGCTATAGGGCTAGTTTTAGCTTTTTTGGTCTAAGTTTTTTTGATATTTTGGATAAATTAACTTCTAATTTTATGCTCCCGCTTGGAGCGATTGCAAGTGCTATTTTTGTAGGATTTTTTATAGATAAAATAAAAATTTATAATTTATTTTCTAAATTTATGAGTAGAAGTATTTTTGAAGTATGGTATTTTTTACTTAGATTTGTTGCGCCTATTGCGATTATTATCATTATGTTAAATCAAATTTTATAAATTTATTTTTTAAGAAAGTAGAGTTATAATTGCAAAGATGTAAAAATAAGGAAAAATTATGGCTAAAAAGTTAATTGATGTAATGGATACCACATTTAGAGATGGTTTCCAATCTGTTTATGGTGCTAGAGTTTTAATGAATGACTTTTTTCCTGCCCTAGAAGCAGCTAAAGAAGCAGACATTAGGCATTTTGAATTTGGTGGTGGAGCTAGATTTCAAAGCTTATTTTTTTATTTAAATGAAAATGCCTTTGAAATGATGGATAAATTTAGAGCCATCGTTGGAAAAGAAGCAAATTTGCAAACTCTTGCAAGAGGGGTTAATACCGTAGCACTTGATACAGGTAGTAAAGAAATTATTGACTTGCATGCAAAAATGTTTGCAAAACATGGCACAACCACCATAAGAAATTTTGACGCATTAAATGATGTAAATAATTTAAAATTTAGTGGAGAATGTATAGTTAAGCATGGTTTAAAACATGAAATTACTATTACTTTAATGGATTTACCTCCAAAATGTAAAGGTGCGCATGATGTACCTTTTTATGAAAGAATTTTAAAAGAAATCCTACAAGCACAAATTCCTTTTGATAGTATTTGTTTTAAAGACGCAAGTGGAACTTCAAATCCAAATAAAATTTATGAAGTTATTAAAATGGCTAGAAAAAACTTGCCTGAAAATATGCATATAAGATTACATACGCATGAAACTGCAGGGGTGAGTATAGCATGCTATTTAGCAGCTTTGGAAGCAGGTGTTGATGGTATAGATTTAGCTGCTGCTCCTGTTAGTGGTGGTACCTCTCAACCTGATATTTTAACCATGCTTCATGCTCTAAAGGGAAGTAATTTTGATCTTGGTTTGGATGAAGAGAAAATTTTAAAATATGAAGAAGTGTTAAAAGATTGCTTAAAAGATTATTTTCTACCACCTGAAGCAACGGCGGTAAATCCTTTAATACCTTTTTCACCTATGCCAGGTGGGGCATTAACTGCTAATACACAAATGATGAGAGATAATAATATTTTAGATAAATTTCCTCAAGTTATAAAAGCCATGCAAGAAGTAGTAGAAAAAGGTGGCTATGGTGCTTCGGTTACTCCTGTATCGCAGTTTTATTTTCAACAAGCTTTTAATAATGTAATGTTTGGTCCTTGGAAAAAAATAGCAGATGGGTATGGTAAGATGGTTTTGGGATATTTTGGAAAAACTCCTGTTGCTCCAGATCCTGAAGTAATCAAGCTTGCAAGCGAGCAATTAAAATTAGAACCAACTACAAAATTAGCCACAGATATTGCTGATGCAGATGAGAGTAAAAGCATAGCTTATATTAAAAACTTATTGGAAAAAGAAAATTTAGAAACAAGTGAAGAAAATATTTTTATCGTTGCAGCTTGTAAAGAAAAAGGCATAGCTTTCTTAAAAGGCGAAGCTAAGGTTAATGTTAGAAAAAATAGCAAATTAAAACCAAGCCTTGTTAATGAAAATCAATTTACCGTTTCAGTTAATGGTAATAAATACCATGTGGAAGTAAGTGCAGGTTTTGATAGAGATGTTAATGTTAAAAGTGCTGTCAAGGTAAATTCAGACAAAACAGAAGTGAAAAAGGCACAAGTAGATGATAGTGCTAATGCCATCGTTGCGAGTATGAATGCAAATGTATTTAAAATTTTAGTCAAAGAAAATGATAGTGTAAAAGCAGGGCAAGTTGTAGCTGTACTTGAAGCTATGAAAATGGAGATTGAGGTTAGCGCAAGTAAAGATGGAGAAATCGCAGAACTTTTAGTAAATGCTGGTGAGAGTGTAAGTGAAGGCCAAGCTTTAATGACTTATAAATAAGGAGGCAAAAATGATAGGTTTAGAAAATTTAGGTTTAGAAAATATCGGACAAGTTTTTCATAATCTTAGTTATGATGAGCTTTTAAAGCACGAAAAAAACAATAATGAAGGTGTATGTACTAAAAATGGTACCTTTAGTGTGGATACGGGAATTTTTACTGGAAGAAGTCCTAAGGATAAATATTTTGTAAAACAAGATCCTTCGCAAAAATATATTGCTTGGGGTAAGATTAATCAACCTATTAGTGAAGAATTATTTGAAAAACTTTTAGCAAAAGCTAAAAAGCAACTTAGTAATAGTGATATTTATATTCAAGATACATATTGTGGGGCTTCATTAAAAAGTCGTAAAGCTGTGCGTTTTGTGACACAAATTGCATGGCAAGCGCATTTTGTAAAAAATATGTTTATTCGCCCAAAAGAAGAAGATCTTAAAGAGTTTAAGTCTGATTTTGTGGTATATAATGCTTGTAAATGTGTGAATGAAGACTATAAAAAAGATGGTTTAAATTCAGAGGTTTTTGTAATTTTTAACATAGAAAAAAATATAGCAGTAATTGGTGGAACTTGGTATGGCGGAGAGATGAAAAAAGGAATTTTTTCTATGATGAATTATTGGCTTCCACTAGAAAATAAACTTTCTATGCATTGTAGTGCTAATGTTGGAGAAAAAGGCGATGTGGCGCTTTTCTTTGGGCTTAGTGGCACAGGTAAAACTACTCTTTCAACCGATCCAAAAAGAAAATTAATAGGCGATGATGAGCATGGTTGGGATGATGAGGGTGTGTTTAATTTTGAAGGAGGTTGTTATGCAAAATGTATTAACCTTGACCCTCAAAGTGAGCCAGAAATTTATGGAGCTATAAAGCAAAATGCACTTTTAGAAAATGTAGTTTTAAAAGATGATTTAAGTGTTGATTTCAATGATGGTTCTAAAACTGAAAATACTAGAGTTTCTTATCCGATAGAACATATTTTAAATCACGAGCCAAGTCTTAGCGCAGGTCATCCTAGTAATATTATTTTCCTTTCAGCAGATGCTTTTGGTGTTTTACCTCCGGTTAGTAAACTTAGCAAAGAACAAGCAATGTATTATTTTCTAAGTGGTTATACTGCAAAAGTAGCAGGAACTGAAAGAGGTATTACTGAGCCTGTTGCGACTTTTTCAGCTTGTTTTGGAGAAGTGTTTTTGCCATTACACCCAACTGTTTATGCAAAACTTTTGGGCGAAAAAATCAGCAAGCATAATGTAAATGTTTATTTGGTAAATACCGGTTGGAGCGGTGGAGCTTATGGTGTAGGCAAAAGAATGAGTATTAAAGCTACTAGAGCTTGCATTAATGCGATTTTAGATGGTAGCATACAAAATTGTGAGTTTGAAAACTATGATTTATTCAATCTTGCAGTTCCAAAAGAATTAGCGGGTGTAGAAAGTAAGTTATTAAACCCTATTAATACTTGGGAGGATAAAAAAGCTTACGAAGAAACCAAATTAAAGCTTGCAAAAATGTTTATAGAAAATTTCAAACGCTATGAAGATGTAAAAGAAGGAGCAGAATTTAAATTAGCTGGTCCTGCTATCTAAAAAGAGTTAAGCTCTTTTTAGAATAGTGATTCAGGATTGATTTGGGTTTCTTTATTTTTTGGAAGCTCAAATCCACCTAACATATGAAAATGTAAATGAAAAACCTCTTGTCCGCTATTTTTTCCACAATTTGTGATTAATCTATATCCACTTTTATCAAGTCCTAAAAGAGTAGCTAATTCTTGAATGAATTGTGTCATTTCGCTCATTAATTCAGGTCTTAATTCTTGAAAGTTTTCAAAATGCTCTTTTGGAATGATTAAAATATGAATAGGTGCTTTAGGATTGATATCATGAAAAGCTAAAAATTTTTCACTTTCTAAAACTTTATTAGCAGGGATTTTTCCTTCTATAATTAGTTCAAATACGGTTTTTTCTCTCATTTGGTAGTCCTTTTTTTTGTTATTTTTGCTAATTTTAAATAATTTTACATTAGAATGTTTAAAAAAAATTTAGTTGGAGCTAAAATTGCAAGATATGATAGAAAAAATTGCTTCTGCAAGTACTTTAGCAGAACTTGAAAATATAAAAGTAAGTGTTTTAGGAAAAAAAGGTATTTTGACTTTAGAATTTGCAAAGTTAAAAGATTTGCAAGGTGAAGAAAAAAAAGAATTTGCTAATGGTTTAAATAAAGCAAGAGATGAATTTAATGAAGCTTATCAAATAAAATTAAAAGAATTAGAAGAAAAAGCTTTAAATGAAAAAATGAAACAAGATGTGCAAGATTTTAGCTTTTTTGATGAAACTTCAAATGCAGGTGCTTTGCACCCAATCATGCAAACTATGGATAAAATCATAGAATATTTTACAGCTTTAAATTTCAGCATAGAAAAAGGGCCTTTGATCGAGGATGATTTTCATAATTTTGAAGCATTAAATTTACCACAAAATCATCCTGCAAGAGATATGCAAGATACTTTTTATTTTGAAGATAAAACCTTGCTTAGATCCCAAACTTCTCCGGTGCAAATTAGAACTATGCTATCTCAAAAACCACCTATTAGAATGATAGCACCAGGTGCAGTTTTTAGAAGAGATTTTGATATTACCCATACGCCTATGTTTCATCAAGTAGAAGGACTTGTGGTAGAAGAGGGTGATAAGGTAAATTTTGCAAATTTAAAAGATATGCTAGAACATTTTTTAAAACATATGTTTGGTGATGTAAAAGTGCGTTTTAGACCTAGCTTTTTTCCTTTTACAGAGCCATCTGCTGAGGTAGATATTTCTTGTGTGTTTTGTAAAGGTTGTGGATGTAGGGTTTGTAAGCAAACAGGATGGCTTGAAGTTTTAGGATGTGGCGTTGTTGATCCTAATGTTTATAAATTTGTTGGCTATAAAAATGTAAGTGGCTATGCTTTTGGTTTGGGTGTGGAGCGTTTTGCTATGCTTTTGCATAAAATTCCTGATTTGCGTTCTATGTTTGAAGGTGATTTAAGATTATTGGAGCAATTTAGATGATTATTAGTAGAAATTGGTTAAATGAATGGATTGACTTAAGTGAAATATCAACACAAACTATAGTAAATATTTTAAATTCTATAGGATTAGAAGTTGATAGTTTCAAAAGTGTTAAAGCTCCCCAAAAAGTTGTAGTAGGTAAGGTTTTAGAAAAAGTTAAACATGAAAATTCAGATAAATTGAATATTTGTAAAGTAGATGTTGGGAATGAAATTTTACAAATTGTTTGTGGGGCAAAAAATGTTGATAAAGATCAATTTGTAGCCGTATCCTTAGTGGGTGCAGTGCTTCCAAATGGACTTGAGATAAAACCTGCCAAACTTAGAGGAGTTGAATCTATGGGTATGATTTGCTCTTCTAGTGAGCTTGGTTTTGGAAAAAGCAATGAAGGTATTATGGTTTTAGATGAAAGCATGGGGGAATTAGTTCTAGGAAAAGCCTTAAATGATTATGAACTTTTTAATGATGAATTAATTGAAATAGAACTTACTCCAAATCGCGGGGATTGCTTGAGTTTATATGGTGTTGCTAGAGATTTAAGCGCAGCGCTTGATTTAAATTTAAAAGAATTAAATCCTTTAAAAGAAAGTGAAAATAGCGTAGGTATAGGAAGAATACTAAGTGTTAAAAATCAAAGCGATGTTGAAGGCTTTTTTGCTTATAAAGCATTAGAGATTAAAGAAGAATTTAAGCTAAATATCACGATACAAATTCGTCTTGCTTTGATTGAATTATATAAAAACAACAACATAGAAAATCTTTTAACTTATGCAACTCATGCAAGTGGGGTGATTTTTTGTGCTTATGATTTTCATAAGCTTTGTAAAGAATGTCAAATCGATGAAAAGATTATCTTAGAAATTAAAACTCAAGAACATGGAGAATATGGAGTTTATTATAAAGATGAATTGATTGCTTTAGCAGGTATAGAGCAAGAAGATAAATTTAAAATCAATGATGAAAGTAAAATCATCATTATAGAAGCAAGCTACACTCATCCTCAAACTATAGCAAACGCAATAGCCTTTTATAAAAAGAAAAATGACACTATATATCGTTCTTTAAGAGGTAGTGAACCTAAGCTTTCTTTGGGAATGGAGTATTTATTTAATGAGTGCTTGAAAATTAGCGCGATGAGTGTTTTTTCTGGAAGTCAACAAGTTTTTAAAGAAAATGAAGCAAATATTATTGGTATTTTTGGTGCAGAGATTGATAAAATCATTGGTATGCCTATAGATAAAAATAATTTAGTAAAAATTCTTAAAAAACTAGGCTTTGAAATAAGTGTAGTAAATGATGAGCAATTTAATATCAAAATCCCACTTCATCGCAGTGATATAGCAAATATAGCTGATATTAGTGAAGAGATAGTAAGAATTATTGGTATTGATAATATCCCATCAAAAGCTTTAGAATTTAAAGAAAAAAATCGCTTAAATAAAGTATATTTTGATTATCAAGAGCTTAAAAATTTAAGATTAAAAGCAAGTAGTAATGGATATTTTGAAAGTGTGCATTATGTTTTAGATAATGAAGAAGAATTAAGTCAATTAGGATTTAAATGCATTAAAAATAAGCTTATTAATCCTATCACCAATGAGCTTAATACTTTAAGAAGTACTTTGATAAATCATCTTTTAAATGCAGCAAGCTTTAATCTAAGAAATTCAAAAAAGAAAATCAAACTTTTTGAGTGTGGTAGTGTTTTTGATGAGTTTTCAAACGAGCATGCTAAATTTGCAATGATCTTTAGTGGCCACAAAGAAGAAGCTAAAATCACAAATAAGGCCAAACCTGTTTTGGTAGATTTTTATACTTTTTTAGCAGAATTAAAAAGCATTATAGGTGATTTTAGTTTGCAAAAATCAGAATATGCATTTTTAAGCCCATATGAGCAAGCAAATGTATATAAAAATGGTAAGCGCATAGGGTTTATAGGTAGAGTGCATTTAAGTATAGAAAATAAAAGAGATTTGACTAAAACTTATATTTGCGAGCTTGATTTAGAGGGCTTAAAACAAGACTTTAAAACCGCTAAAGCTTATTCTAAATTTCCATCTATGAGCAGGGATTTAAGTATAGTTATACCTAAGGGTTTTGAATATGAAAAAATCAAACACACTATTGCTAAATTAGATATTGAAAGATTAGAAAGTTTTAGAGTGGTAGATTTATATACAGATGAGAATTTAGGCGATTTTTATAGCTTGACTATTAATTTAGTATTTAGAGATTTTGAAAAAACCTTAGAGGATAATATTATCCTTGAATATATTGATAAAATCATCAAAGCTTTAGATGATGAGCATGGTTTAAAACTTCGATGAAAATCAGTCCTATTGGTTCTTTTACAGCAGAGCTTGAAGATATAGCTTCTGATAAGTCTATATCTCATCGCTTTGCTATTTTTTCTTTACTCACTCAAGGAACTTGCAAAATTAAAAATTATTTAAAAGCACAAGATACTTTACATACTTTAGCAATTATTCAAGCTTTGGGAGCTGAGGTTGAAGAAATTGATGGATTAATTTATATTAAAGCTCCAAAATATATAAAATCTCCAAATTGTGTTTTAGATTGTGGCAATTCAGGTACAGCTATGAGACTTTTAATAGGTCTTTTAAGTGCTATTGAAGATAAATTTTTTGTACTTAGTGGGGATTGTTATTTAAATGCTAGGCCGATGAGACGTGTAAGTGAGCCTTTGATGAGTTTAGGGGCTAAAATTTATGGAAGAGCTAATGCAAATTTAGCACCTATTTGCATACAAGGAGCTAAGTTGGATGGTTTTGATTTTAGTAGTAATATTGCTTCAGCTCAGGTAAAATCGGCTTTAATTTTAGCAGCTTTATTTGCCAAAAAAGAAAGTTATTTTAAAGAAATTGAGCTTTCAAGAGATCATAGTGAAATTATGCTTAATAAAATGGGAGCTTGCATTGAATATTTAAATGAGGATAAAACTTTTATCAAAATAAATCCTTTAAAAGAAAAATTAAAAGCATTTGAAGTATGTGTACCAAATGATCCATCATCGGCCTTTTATTTTGCCTTAGCTGCTTGTATTTTACCTCATTCAAAAGTAGTTTTAAAAAATGTTTTGTTAAATAAAACACGCATTGAGGCCTTTAAAATTTTAGAAAAAATGGGTGCAAAGATCACTTATAATATTATCAATGAAGATTTTGAAAGTATTGGAGAAATTTGTGTTGAAAGTGCGCCTTTAAAGGCGGTAAATGTGAGTGAAAATATCGCATGGTTGATTGATGAAATTCCAGCTTTGGCCATAGCTTTTGCTTGTGCAAAGGGAAAAAGCGTTATAAAAAATGCTAAAGAATTGCGCGTAAAAGAAAGCGATAGAATCAAATCAATTGTATTAAATTTGCAAAAATGTGGCATAAAGGTAAAAGAATTTGAAGATGGTTTTGAAGTAGAAGGTGGCGAAGCTAAAAGTGCTAAAATAGAAAGCTTTGGAGATCATAGAATTGCGATGAGTTTTTTAATTTTAGGTTTAAGATGTGGAATGGAAGTAGATGATAGTGAATGTATTAAAACTTCTTTTCCAAATTTTATTGAGATTTTAAAGCAAATAGGAGCTAAAATTGGAGATTGAACTAGCAAAAAGCTATGGATTTTGTTTTGGGGTAAAAAGAGCTATTAAAAAGGCTGAACAGATTAAAGATGCAGCTACCATAGGTCCTTTAATCCATAATAATGAAGAAATCACAAGACTTTGGAAAAATTATAATGTTAAAACATTAAATGATATCAATGAATTAAGCACAGAAAAAAAAGCTATCATTAGAACCCATGGTATTACAAAGCAAGATTTAGAAAAATTAAAACAAAAAGATATAGAAATTTTTGATGCAACTTGTCCCTTTGTGACTAAACCTCAAAAAATTTGTGAGCAAATGAGCAATGAAGGCTATGAAGTTGTAATTTTTGGAGATGAAAATCATCCTGAAGTAAAAGGGGTGAGAAGTTATGTAAGTACTAAGGCTTATGTAGTGCTTGATGAAAAAGAATTGCTTGATATTAAATTGCCTTCTAAAATTGCAGTGGTATCACAAACTACAAAAAAGATAGAAAAATTTATGGAGATTGTAAATTTTTTAATGCTTAGAGTTAAAGAAGTGCGTGTTTTTAATACCATATGTGATGCGACTTTTAAAAATCAAGAAGCAATCAATGAGCTTGCTAAAAAAAGTGATGTAATGATAATAGTTGGAGGAAAAAATTCAGCTAATACTAAGCAGCTTTTTTTAATAGCAAAAAATTACTGTGAGAATAGTTATTTAATCGAAAATGAAAAAGAGATTCAAAAAGAATGGTTTAGTGGCAAAGAAAAATGTGGTATTAGTGCAGGTGCTTCTACACCAGATTGGGTGATTGACTTGGTTTTGGAAAAAATCAAAGAATACACCAAAATTAACTAAGTTTAAAGAAAACAATACTATAATCAAGAATTAAAATTTAAAACAAAGGACCACGATGAGCGAGGTGAACAAAAAAGTTCAAAACAGACTAGAGGATATTATCATAGAAGAAGATTTTGAGCAAATGCTTGAAGAATCTTTTAAGTCTGATGAGGAGGCAACTACACAGGGTATAATTGTCGCGATTAAAGGCGATGAAGTATTTGTAAATGTAGGGCAAAAATCAGAAGGTATTTTAGCAATGGAAGAAATTCAAAACGACAAAGGCGAATTTATCTTCAAAGAAGGCGATACATTAGAAGTTGCTATAGTGGGTTCTCGCGGTGGCAGATCTTTACTTTCTCATAAAAAAGCTTTAAGAAAGCAAAAAGTTAAAGAATTCATTGATAATTATAAAGATGATGAAAGCATGTTTGATGTAAAAATCATTGGTAAAAATAGAGGTGGCTTTGTGGCTGTGGATGAAAATGGAGTAGAATTTTTCTTGCCAAAATCACAAAGTAGCTTTAAAGATTCAAATAACATCATCAATAAAACTTTCAAAGTTAAAATCATCAAAATAGATAAAGAAGCTCAAAGCATAGTAGTTTCTAGAAAAAAAATAGTAGATGAGGAAAGAAAAAAACGCAAAGAGATTATCTCAAATGTGTTAAATCAAGAAGAAATTATAGAAGGTATTGTTAAAAAAATCACCACCTATGGTATGTTTGTTGATGTAGGCGGTGTTGATGGTTTGGTTCACTATAGTGAAATTTCTTACAAAGGGCCAGTAAATCCTAGTTCATTGTATAATGAGGGCGATAAGGTTCCTGTAAAAGTGATTAAATATGATAAAGATAAAAAACATCTTTCTTTATCTATCAAACTTGCTATGCCTGATCCTTGGGATGAAATTAAAGATGGTTTAGAGGTTGGTGATACTATTAAGGTTACAGTTTCAAATATAGAGCCATATGGTGCTTTTGTTGATTTGGGAAATGATATAGAAGGATTTTTACATATAAGTGAAATTTCTTGGGATAAAAATGCTAAAAATCCAAAAGATTATATTAGCGAAGGCCAAGAGCTTGATGTAGAAGTAATTGAGATTAATGCTAAAGAAAGAAGACTTAGAGTTTCTTTAAAAAATTTATTAGCAAAACCTTTTGATGAGTTTTTAAAATCACATAAAGTAGGTGATGTGGTAAAAGGTAGTGTTACTTCTGTGACTAATTTTGGTGCCTTTGTAAAAATTGCAAACTTAGAAGGTTTATTGCATAATGAAGACGCTTCATGGAATAGAAACGATAAATGCAAAGATATGTATAAAGTTGGTGATGTTATAGAAGTTAAAATCATCAAGCTTGACAAAGAAAATCAAAAAATTTCTTTAAGTACTAAAGAATTGCAAAAAAGTCCTGTACAAGTTTATGCACAAAAACACCAAGTGAATGATATTATCTCAGGAAAAATTAGAGATATTAAAGATTTTGGAGTTTTTGTAGAGCTTGAAGAGGGTGTTGATGCGCTAATCCACAAAGAAGATTTAGGTAATATTGATTTTTCAAGTTTAAAAGTAGGCGATACAATAGAAGCTTTAATTGTTTTCATTGATGAAAAGAAAAATAGAATTCGTTTAAGCGTAAAAAGTCTTGCAAGAATGAAAGAAAGAGAAGCGTTAAATGAAATCAATGATAATGATAAAGTAACTTTAGGTGATATTATCAAAGATCAACTTTCATAATAACAAATGAAAAAATATACCCTTTATGGTATTTTAGGCTTTTTAAGCCTAGCTTTGATTGTTGCTTTTGTTTTTATGGTGAGATATGTAAATGTTGGAAATTTACCTATCTCACAAAATGTTAAATATTCTTTTGATGAGATAAAAAAAGAATTGCCACAAACTTGGCAAGATAAGCTTTCAAATCTTAAAATTAATGATTTTTCTCCAGCAGCGAATGAATTTTATATGAGTTTTAATATGGATGATTCTGTAGTAAAACCAAAACAAAAATTTTATATGCTCGATGTAAATAAAAACGATGTTTATTCTATGTTTTGTTTAAAGCAAACTTTGCATTCTTTTTTTATCAAATACACTTTAACACAAAGCAAAGATGAAGTGGCAATTTATTTAGATACAAATAATGAAAAAGTTTTAAACGCACTGATCGACAAATTAAAAATTTACAACATAAATGCAAAATTAAAGGAGGTTTGGTTATGAAAAAAATTATTGTATGTGATGCAATATTAGACAAAGGTGTGGAGCTTTTAAGAAAAGCTGATGATGTAGAACTTATTGAAGCAGCGCATTTACCTAAAGATGAGCTTTTAACAAAATTAAGTGATGTAGATGTAGCTATTACTAGAAGTTCAACAGATGTGGATTTGAAATTTATCAGTGCATGTTCTAATTTAAAAGCTTTAGTTAGAGCAGGTGTTGGGGTTGATAATGTTGATATAGATGAATGCTCTAAAAAAGGCATTATAGTTATGAATGTACCAACGGCTAATACTATAGCAGCAGTCGAACTTACTATGAATCATCTATTATGCTCTGCAAGATCTTTTGTAAATGCTCATAATTTTTTAAAAATACAAAGAAGATGGGAAAGAGAAAAGTGGTATGGTGTTGAACTTATGAACAAAACTTTAGGGGTTATAGGTTTTGGCAATATAGGTTCAAGAGTAGCTGTACGCGCAAAAGCTTTTGGTATGAAAGTTATAGCTTATGATCCTTATGTGGTAGCTTCTAAAATGACTGATTTGGGTATTGAATGTGTGAATTCTTTAGATGTAATCTTAACTCAAAGTGATTTTATTACCATACATACACCAAAAACAAAAGAAACAACAGATATGATTTCTTTTGAAGAAATTTCTAAAATGAAAGATGGCGTAAGATTGATAAATTGTGCCAGAGGTGGTCTTTATAATGAAGATGCATTGTGTGAGGGATTAAAAAGTGGTAAAATAGCTTGGCTTGGTATCGATGTGTTTAATAAAGAACCAGCAACTAATCATCCATTTTTAGACTTTGAAAATGTTTCTGTGACTTCTCATCTTGGTGCAAATACCTTAGAAAGTCAAGAAAATATAGCTATCCAAGCATGCGAGCAAGCTTTAAATGCTGCAAGAGGAATTTCTTATCCTAATGCTTTAAATTTACCAATTAAAACTGAAGATTTACCAAGTTTTGTAGAACCTTATATTGAGCTTATTTCTAAAATGGGCTTTTTGGCTGCTCAGCTTGATAAAACTCCTATTAAGGCTATTAAACTTGAGAGCGAAGGACAAATTAGCGAGTATAATGAGTCTTTGCTAACTTTTGCAACAGTGAGTGTTTTAAGAGGAATTTTAGGTGAAAATATTAATTATATTAACGCACATTTTGTAGCTAAAGATAAGGGCGTGGAGCTTTCTTCTTGTATTTTACCAAGTAGCGGTTATAGTAATAAAATCACCATAAAGGTAATCACAGATAATTCTAACCTTTCTATTTCAGGAACTATTTTTGGTGAAAATGAACAAAGGATAGTAGAGTTAAATGGTTTTGATGTAGACTTTAAACCAAAAGGGAAAATGATAATTTTAAATAACAATGACATACCAGGAGTTATTGCTAATGTTAGCGGAATTTTAGCTAAAAATAATGTCAATATAGCTGATTTTAGACTTGGTAGAAATGGCTTTGGAAAAGCTTTAGCTGTGATTTTGCTTGATGCAAAAATTTCAAAAGCTTTGCTTGAAGAATTAAGAGCAGTTGATGCTTGTATTTTTGCAGAATATGCAGAAATTTAAGGCTTTTTATAAGCCTTAATTGTTACAATTATTTTTTAATTTTAAAATTAAGGAAAATATATGGCTTCTTATGGAATGGGAGATTTAAAAAAAGGTTTAAAAATAGAAATTGATGGTATTCCTTTTAAAATCGTAGAATATCAACACGTAAAACCAGGAAAAGGTCCTGCTTTTGTACGTATTAAAATTAAATCTTTTATCGATGGTAAGGTTTTAGAAAAAACTTTCCATGCAGGAGATAAATGTGAATCTCCAAATTTAGAAGAAAAACAAATGCAATATCTATACGATGATGGTGAAAATTGTCAATTTATGGATACTCAAACTTATGAGCAAGTTGCAATTAGCGATGAAGATGTGGGTGAAGCTAAAAAATGGATGCTTGATGGAACTATGGTGGATGTTTTATTCCACAATGGAAAAGCAATCGGTGTGGAAGTACCTCAAGTAATGGAGCTTAAAATTATCGAAACAGCACCAAATTTCAAAGGTGACACTCAAGGCTCAAACAAAAAACCAGCTACTTTAGAAACAGGTGCAGTAGTGCAAATTCCTTTCCATGTACTAGAAGGAGAAGTAATCCGTGTTGATACTGTGCGTGGAGAGTATATAGAAAGAGCAAATAAATAATCCCTTATTTTAAGGGATTATAAAGTTCTTAATTTATTAATCTCATCTCTAAGCATTGCTGCTTTCTCAAACTCAAGATTTTTAGCCGCTTCTAGCATTTGTTTTCTTAATTCTTTTACTATTTTGGCGCGTTCTTTTGCAGGCATTTTTTCAAGTTCTTTGCCTTTGCGATAAATTTCTCCTTGCTCAAGTTCATGTTTTAAACTTTCTTCTATATTTCTTTTTACTGAGGTTGGCGTAATGTTGTGCTTTTTATTATAAGCTTCTTGTAGGGTTCTTCTTTCATTAGTAGTATCGATAGCTTCTTGCATAGATTTTGTGATTTTTTTGGCAAAAAGTAAAACTTTCCCATTAACATTTCTAGCAGCACGCCCCATTGTTTGAATGAGTGCAGTGGTACTTCTTAAAAAGCCTTCTTTATCTGCATCCATAATCGCTATAAGAGAAACTTCAGGCAAGTCAAGTCCTTCTCTTAAAAGATTAATCCCGATTAAAATATCAAAAGCACCACTTCTTAAACCACGGATGATTTCATTGCGCTCTATTGCGTCAATTTCTGAATGTATGTATTTTACTTTTAATCCAAGTTCTAAGTAGTATTTACTAAGCTCTTCAGCCATTTTTTTAGTTAAAACGGTTATTAAAACTCTTTCATTGCGTTCTATAACTTTTTTAGCTTCATCGTATAAAATTTCTACTTGATTTTCGCTATCTTTGATTTCTATTTTAGGATCTAAAAGCCCTGTTGGACGCATGATTTGATAAAAAATATTTTCTTTGCTTAATTCTAGTTCTAAAGGCGCAGGTGTAGCTGAAACAAATAAAAATTTACAATTTTTATTAATAAATTCATCAAACATCAAAGGTCTATTATCTAAGGCACTTGGCAAGCGAAAACCATAATCAACCAAAGTTTGCTTTCTACTTCTATCCCCTGCAAACATCCCACGAAATTGTGGTAAAGATACATGAGATTCATCTACAATGACTAAAAAGTCTTGGTTTTTAATAGCAAAATAATCAAAAAGCGTATAAGGTGTATCACCGCTTTTAAGCCCTGTTAAATGCAAAGCATAATTTTCAACTCCTTTGCACATGCCAGTGCTTTGAAGCATTTCAAGGTCAAATTCTACTCTTTGTTTTAGCCTTTGTGCTTCTACGAGTTTATTTTCATTTTCAAAATAAGCAAGGCGTTCATTTAATTCAGCTTTTATACCTTTTATAGCCTCTTTAAGCCTAGCCTCACCTACGCTAAATTGACTAGTTGGGTAAAGTATGAATTTTTTTAAATTTTTACCTTTTTTATTTTCTAAGACATTATAATGATACATCGCCTCAAGCTCATCGCCAAAAAACTCAAGTCTAATAGCTTCATCTTCATAATAAGCTGGATATATATCTACTATATCTCCATTAACTCTAAAATCAGCCCTATCAAAGAAATTATCATTGCGTTTATAGCCCATATCTACAAGTTTTTTTAAAAGTTCTTTTTGTGAAATTTGCATATTTAGTTCTAAAATTAAAACCATACCTACATACTCACTTGGATTTCCCAAACCATAATTTGCCGAAACACTAGCTATACAAATAACATCATCATAACTTAAAAGCGAAGCACTTGCGCTTAGTCTTAATCTTTCTAAGTCTTCATTAGTGGAACTATCTTTTTCTATAAAAACATCTGTTCTTGGTATATAAGCTTCTGGCTGATAATAATCATAATAGCTTATAAAATACTCCACATGATTATTTGCAAAAAAACCTTTAAATTCACTATAAAGTTGCGCACATAAACTTTTATTGTGACTCATGATAAGAGTAGGCATGTTTAAGTTTTTAATGATATTTGCCATAGTGAAAGTTTTTCCACTACCTGTAACACCTAGTAAGGTTTGGTATTTATTACCCGCTTTAATGCTTTTTACTATACCATCAATGGCTTGTTTTTGATCAGGACTTGGCTTAAAATCACTAGTAAGTTCAAACATAAATTTTCCTAACTTGTATTTTTGCTAATTTTACACAAAATTTTTTGTAAAAATTTAAATTTTAAAACAAAAAGCTATGCAAAATTAAATTTTTTTTTGTTACAATTATGTGTTTAAAATACTCTAAATATAAAATCAATAAAGGCAAGAAAATATGTATGATGAAAGAATAATCAACACAATGACAGATAAAGTAAATGAGCTTTTAGCTAAATATAATGAAGTATGTGAAATCAATGAAAATTTAAGAAATGAATTAGTAAGTGTAAAAGCACAAAATGAAGCTAAAAATAATCAAATCGCGCGTTTAGAAGAAGAGCTTAAAAATAAAAATATTGAAAGTGAAGATGTGATCAAAAAAATAGAGGCAGTTCTTGGCAAACAATAACCAAAGAAAAGTTACAATTAATGTCTATGCAAAAGACTTTGTTGTAACATGCAGTAATGAATTTGCAAATCATCTTGAAGATGAAATTGCTTTAATTTCTGGAGGCACAGGCAAGATAGAGCTTGCAAATTTCATTAATGCTTTTGTAAAACTTAGCTACGAAAACTATATCTTAAAAAAAGAACTCAATAAACTTATCAATACTATCGATGAAGAAATAAAATAAATGCAAATAAAAAAAGCTTTTACTTTGATAGAGCTTGTTTTTTGTATGATGATTATTGCTATTCTTAGCGTAATTGCTTATCCGTATTTTTCTTTTGGAAAAAACGATGCTAAACTCATTCAAGTAAAAAGTGAGGTAGAGCTTATCAATGCTTCTTTGTCTTTACTCAAAAATCAGTTTTTATTTAAAGAAAGTAAGTATTTTCCAGCAATTTTAGATGAAGCTTTGATAAATAGTGAAAATCAAAAATTATTTATATGTTCTCATTCTCAAAATCATAAAAATACAAAACAATGCACTTACAGCGTTTTAGATAAACCAATCATTTCATCTAAAAAATCGTGGATGAAAACAGCAAATACTCAATATAGATTTTTCATCAATACTAAAAATTACATAGATTTTTCTTATAATAGTGAAAAAGTTTTTTTAGAATGTATAAGTTTAAATTGTAAGGATTATGGGTTTTGAATTTTTATCAACTTGCTATTAAAGGATATTATTTAGATACCTTAACTTATGAAAGTGAAGAAGAATTTGAAATTTTAGATGAGGTGGTAGTTGATCTTGCAAGGAAAAAAAATCTTAAAGCTATAATTTTACAAAAATGTTCAAAGCCTGATTTTAAAACCCAAGCTATAAAAGAAAAAACAGGTTTTAAACTAATGCAATACCAATACGAACTTGCTCAGTTTATTGCTTATTATTATGCTAGTAAAATAGCTTTTGTTTTAGGTATGTTTGAAAGCATTGAAGAGTATAAAAATGAAAAAATTCATATAGAAAAAGTACCTAGTTTAAGTAAAAACCAGCAAGAGGCTTTGGAATTTATAAAAACCAAACAAACTAGTTTGCTATTTGGTGATACAGGAAGTGGTAAAACTGAAATTTATATTAGCTTGATAAAAGAATATTTAGAGCAAGGAAAGCAGGTTTTGCTTTTAATGCCAGAAATCGCTCTAACTCCACAAATGCAAAAAAGATTAAAAGTGTATTTTGGCGAGCATTTTTTCTTGTGGCATTCTAAAATTACTAAGAAAAAAAAGCAAGAATGTTTGCAAGATTTAGCAAATTCAAAAGCTCTTTTGGTAGTGGGAGCTAGGTCGGCTTTGTTTTTACCTTTTAAGAATTTGGGTTTGATTATTATTGATGAGGAGCATGATAATTCTTATAAAGCTTCTAATAATCCAAAAATCAATGCAAGAGATTTGGCTTTATTTATAGCAAAAAAAATGCATATAAAAGTTCTTTTGGGTTCTGCTACTCCAAGTGTTGTAAGTTTTTATAAACATCCTTGTTTTAGACTTAAAGGAACTTTCTTTGAAAGCAAAAAGCAGTTTTTATACGATGAGAGCGAGCTTAGTGCTTCATCAAAATTGCTTTTAGAATTAAAAATTAGCTTAAGAAATAAAAAGCAAGCCGTGGTATTTTTACCTACAAGGGCAAATTTTAGACAAATTTTATGCAAAGAATGTGCTAATACCATTAAATGCCCTTTTTGTTCTATTGCTTTGAGTTTGCATAAAAATAAAAATGCATTAAAATGCCACTATTGTAATTTTACTAAAGAAATCGATCAAACCTGCCCAACTTGCAATGGAGTTATGCTTGAAGCTAAAAAAATGGGTACAGCAGAGCTTTGTGAGCTTTTAGAAAAAGAATTAGCTGAATTTAATCCTATCATAAAAAGATTTGATAGTGATGAGATTAGCAGTGTAAAAAAGCTTGATATGATTTTAAAAGATTTTAACCAAGAAAAAATTGATATTTTAGTAGGTACTTCCATGCTTGCTAAAGGACATGATTATCACAACGTGGATTTAAGTGTGATTTTGGGGCTTGATGAGTACTTATTTAGACCTAATTTTAAAGCTTTGGAAGAGACTTTGGCTCTTGCTATGCAAGTAGCAGGTCGTGCAGGTCGAAAGGGTGAGGGTAGGGTGCTTTTACAAACTAAAAATAGATCTTTTTTTGAAAAATATATACAAGATTATGATAGTTTTTTAAAAGATGAATTAAATGCTAGAAATGAACTTTATCCTCCATTTAAAAGACTTTTAAGGCTAATTATTGAAGATGAGGATAAAAACAAAGCTTTAAATTTGTGTGAATTTATAGCTAATAAAGTTCAAGAATTAAAACAAGTGCAATTAGTAGGCCATGGTGCTTGTGGCATTGAAATGCTAAATAAGAAATGGCGTTTTTATGTATTATTGCGTGCTAATACCCATCAAGAACTTGTAAAATTTGAGCATTTTGCTTTAAATTTTAAAAATATTACTTGTGATATAGATCCGGTTGATTTTTCTTAAAAAATATATTTATTTATAAATAATTATTATTTTATAATAAAAACAATATTTTATTTTTAATTTTAAATTTATTTTGATAAGAATATACTTTTTTAATTTCTTAAATTTAAAGGAGAGAAAATGAAAAAGTTTAGTTTTCTTACAAGTTGTGTACTTTTTGGAGCTTTGTTTAATAATGCTTTGGCTTGTACTACTATTTTAGTGCCAAATGAAGCAAGTAAAGATGGCTCTATGCTAGTTGCAAGAAGTGCTGATAGTAAAGCAGATAAAGCACAGGTTTTTTTAATCCATCCAAGAGTTGAAAATCAAAAAGGTATTTATAGCACTAAAGCACATCAAGGAATGAATGATTTTACCTACCCTTTGCCTGCTAAATCTTTTCAATATAGCACTATAGCTAATTGGCAAAGTAAATTACATGGTGCTACTGGTTTTAATGAAATGGGTGTTGGGATAAGTGCTACTGAATCAATTTATGCAAAAGATGAACTTTTAAAATTTGATCCTTATAATGAGAAAAATGGTATTAGTGAAGATGATATTTTAGATGTTTTGCTTCCAAGAATTAAAAGCGCAAAAGAAGGTGTTTTGTTATTGGGTGATATTATAGAAAAGCAAGGAGCTGCTGAGGGCTTTGGAGTAGCTTTTGTGGATTCTAAAGAAATTTGGTATTTAGAAAGTGCTACAGCACATCAGTGGATGGCTGTAAAAATTCCTAATAATTCGTATTTTGTTAGCGCAAACCAGGGTAGGTTGAAGCAATTAAAATTTAACGATGAAAATACCTTGCATTCTAAAAATTTAATAAATTTTGCCGTCATTCATAAAGCGTATAATCCTAAAGTAGATAAGGATTTTGATTTTTTTAAAGTTTATACAAGAAATGATGATAGAGATTTAACTTATAATTATCCTAGAGTTTGGTGGATACAAAAAATGTTTAATCCATCTTTAAATCAAGACATAAAAAATGGTGCTAATTTTAATGTGTTTTTACAACCTGAGCAAAAACTTAGTGTGGATGATTTAAAAAAAGCTTTGAGATCACACTATGATGGAACAAAATATGATCCATATACAAATTTCAATGAAAATGAAAACATTTACCGTGTTGTGAGTGTGTTTAGAACTTACGAATCTCACATCATGCAAGTTAGACCGTGGCTTCCTAAAGAAATAGGTAGGTTAAATTATGTCGCAATAGGAATGGCTGATTTGAGTGTGTATTTGCCTTATTATTTTGGTAATGATGAGTTTATTGCAGGCTATCAAAAAGGAACAAATGAAGCCGATGATGAATCAATTTATTGGATTTATCGCAAGTTGCAAACTCTTGTAATGAGTGATTATAATAAGTATGCTCCTATTGTAAAAAATGCTTATGCTAAATTTGAAAAAGATACATCTTTAAAACAAGAAGCTATGGAAAAAGAATATTTAAGTCTTTATCAAAAAGATAAGAATAAAGCAAAGCAAATTTTAGTTGATTTTTCATTACAAAATCAAAAGGAAGCTAAAAAACTTACTCAAGATTTAACAAATCAAATTTTTACTCTTTTAACAAGAGATACAGATATAAAATACAAATCTCTTAATAAAAATAAAAAAGATTAATGATATAGCCCATTTTTGGGCTATAATACTCTAAAATTATTTTAGAGTGATTTTAATGACAAGATATAAAACAAGACAAATAAAAGTAGGTGATGTTTTAATAGGTGGTGATGCTCCTATTTCAGTGCAATCTATGCTTTTTACTAAAACAAGAGATATTGAAGGTTGTTTAGAGCAACTTAACAGACTTTATTTTGCTGGTGCAAATATAGTGCGTTTGGCCTGTTTGGATATGGCAGATGCAAGAGCTTTAAAAGAAATTAAAGCAAAAAGCCCCTTACCTTTAATAGTGGATATACATTTTAATCACAAGCTAGCAGTCTTTTGTGCTGAATTTATCGATGGGGTAAGAATTAACCCAGGAAATATAGGATCAAAAGAAAATATCAAAGAAGTGGTACAAGCTTGTAAACAAAGAAAAATTCCTATTAGAATAGGGGTAAATCATGGCTCTATAGAAAAGCAATTTAGTGATAAATATGGTTATAATATAGAGGCTATGCTTGAGAGTGCTTTGTATAATATAAAATTACTGGAAGATTTAGACTTTTTTGATATTAAAATTTCTATGAAAACTTCAGATGTGCAAAATACTATAAAAGCTTATGAAGCTCTAAGACCACTTTGTGATTATCCGTTTCATTTAGGGGTTACTGAGGCAGGGACTAAATTTCATAGTACGGTTAAAAGCTCGATTGCCTTGGGAAATTTGCTTTTAAAAGGTATAGGCGATACAATGAGAGTTTCTATGACAGGGGAGCTTGAAGAAGAGATTAAAGTAGCAAGGGCTATTTTGCAAGATAGTGGAGTGCAAAAAAGCGGGGTTAATATCATCTCATGTCCAACTTGTGGAAGAATTCAAAGTGATTTGATTAAAGCGATTAAAATAGTAGAAGAAAAAACTAAACATATAAAAGAACCATTAAATATAAGTGTTATGGGTTGTGTTGTAAATGCCTTGGGTGAGGCTAAGGGTGCTGATGTGGCGATTGCTTTTGGAAAAAATCAAGGTTTAGTTATAAGACATGGTGAAGTGGTGGCAAAATTAAAAGAAGATGAGCTTGTGGATAGATTTTTACTTGAAGTAGAAGATGAGGCAAAACTTAGAGAAAAAGATTAATTTTTTTCTAAGTAAGTTTTTTGCATATTTTGTAATTTTTTAGAAATTTTTACTTTGTAAATACTTGGGTTTTGAAGCTTTTTTAGTTTAAAATCCAAACTATCAACACTTTTTTTATGATACTCTTGAATATTTTTCAAGTTAGGAAGCTCATAGATTAATTTTCCATCTTTAAAAATAAGCTCATGTAAATTTTTATATGTATAACCTTGGTAATTTTTGATATTTTCATCATGTGTATATAAAATATCAAAACTTGCTTTATTGTTTTTATAATACCTTATAAGTTTTTTAAAATGCGGTAAGGTTGTTTTACTTGAGCTTGCGCTGATCTTGATTTTAGGGGTGATTTGATGGTTTTTTTCTAATGCAACAAGCTTATAAACAGCTCCAAAAATAGGCGAACTTGCCGAAGTAATAAGCTTTTCTCCAATGCCAAAAGCATCGATTGGTGCTTTGTTTTTTAGTAATTTTTCTATGATGAACTCATCTAAGGCATTACTAGCTATGATTTTGCATTTTGTTAAGCCAGCAAAATCTAATTTTTTTCTAATATATTTAGAGATTTTAAGCAAATCTCCTGAGTCAATACGGATAGAATAATTTTGCATAGAATCTTGTGCATTTAACTCATTAAAAACTAAAATAGCATTTTCAATACCTTTTTTATAATCATAAGTGTCAATCAAAAGACTTATATTATCTTTATAAATTTGACAATATGCTCTAAAAGCACTTAGCTCATCATCAAACATTTGTATCCAAGCATGAGACATAGTTCCGTTTATAGGAATGTCGAATTTTTTTCCAACTAAAGTACAAGCACTTGCATGAAAACCACCTACAAAAGCAGCTCTAGCACCATTTAAAGCTGCACTTTCTCCATGGGCTCTGCGAGAGCCAAATTCCAAAAGTAGTTTTTCTTTTGCAATTTGAGTAATTCTGCTAGCTTTAGTAGCAATTAGACATTGATGATTTAGAGTTAAAAGTATGAAAGTTTCTAATAATAAAGCCTCTATTACAGGTGCTTTGATGATCATTAAAGGTGTATTAGCAAAAACACATTCACCTTCTTTAACACTTAGTATATCCCCGCTAAAATTTAAAGTTGAAAGGTAGTTTAAAAAATCATTATCAAATTTATGAGTATTTTTTAAAAATTCTATATCGCTTTGAGAGAAAGAAAAACGATTAATATGATCTATGATTTGTTCTAATCCGCAAAAAACAGCATAAGAAGCATTATCGGGAGCTTTTCTAAAAAAAACTTCAAAATAAACAATCTGCTTATGCATATTTTGTTTAAAATATGCATAAGCCATACTTAGCTCGTAAAAATCACATAATAATGAAGAATTCATATAAGGATTTTTACTAAAAATTAATCCATTTGGCGACGCAAGAAAGCAGGAACATCAAGTTGAGAAATTACTTCCTCATCAAATCCACCACTAGCTTTGCGTAAATTCATATAACTATTTTTTTTACTTTCTTCTTGTTCTTTAGCGCTTTCTATTTCAGCTTTATCTTCAAAACCTGTAGCGATGATAGTTACTTCAACACGATCGCCCATACTCTCATCAGTAGTTGCACCAAAGATTACTTTTGCATTTTCATCTGCTATATCGCTAATGCTTTGAGTAGCTTGTGAAATTTCTATCAATGAGCATTCAGGTCCAATTTTATAATGGATGATTACGCCTTTAACGCCTTTCATAGTCATACCGTCTAATAATGGAGATTCTATAGCACTTGATAATGCGTCCATGATAGCATTTTCACCTTCTCCATGACCCACACCCATTAGTGCTAAACCTCTATGGCTCATAACAGTTCTAACATCAGCAAAGTCAACATTAATATCGCCATCTTCTAAAAGGATAGAAACCATACCCCTAACAGCTCTAGCTAAGATATCATCAACTAGTTTAAATGCTTCTTTTATACCTGCTTTTTTTGGAAGTATGCTAAGAAGTTTTTCATTTTGGATTACAATGATAGAATCGCTTTCTTTTTTTAATTCAGCTAAACCAGCTTCTGCTAATTTTTTTCTTTGTTTTCCTTCAAATGCAAAAGGCATAGTTACAACTGAAACAGTTAGTGCGCCTACTTCTTTTGCAGCTTGTGCTACAACAGGAGCTGCACCTGTACCAGTTCCACCGCCAAGTCCTGCTGAAATAAATACTATATCGCTTTGACTTAAAGCCGCTTTTACTTCTTCAAAACTTTCTCTTGCACTTTCTGCTCCAATTTCTGGTTGCATTCCAGCACCTAAACCCTTAGTTTTTTTCTCGCCTAGTTGAATTCTAGTTTTTGCTAAAGATTTAGCTATGGCTTGTGCATCAGTATTGGCTGAAATAAGATCAAGATCATGCAAGCCCATATTTACCATATGATCTATCATATTACCGCCACCGCCACCGCAGCCTATGACTTTTATTTTTGCACCTTTTGCGTGTTGCATTTCTTCTACTAGATATTCGCTCATTGTATCTCCTATTAGAACTGGTTTATTAGTTTATTCCAAAATTTATGCATAAAACCTGATTTTTTATCTTTTTTGGTTTCAACTTTTGTTAATTCTGCTTTTTCCTCTTCAAAGTCTTTTTGATCTTGAAAAATTTCTTCAAAATCTTTGTTTTCTTCTTCATGCTCTTCTATGGTGAGATTTTGTTTAATCTGTTTATTGATAAACTCAGGCTCTCCTTTGTATCTTAGTTTCTCATTAGAGTCTAATTCATAAGGAGTAAAATGCCCACCACCATATAAGCAAAGACCTATAGCACAGCTATTTTCTGCATCTTCAAAAATTTCTTTAAAACCGTCCATAGTATCTTTTTTTGCGGTCGCTATTCTAACAGCTTTATTATCAAAATAAGCTGAAGCAAGTTTGTCAAGTCCTGCAAATTTTGTCATTCCACCTGTTAATACTATGCCTGCTCCTGCTTGATTTGCACAAGCATTATCGCTTAGCATTTTAGCTAAAATAATAATAGTTTCTTCAATTCTTGCATAAATAACATTAGATATAACTTCTACTGAAACTTCATTTTTTCTTTTTTCATCACCCATGTATGGAATTTGTATGATTGAGTTTTCATTTTGTGCTAAAGATGCGTAATTTAATTTTAGTTTTTCCGCTTCTTTTGGTGGGGTATGTAAAGCTATGGATAAATCATTAGTGATATTTACTGAACCAATTTGTAAGCATTCATTATAGCGTATAGAATTACCCGCATGAATGACCATATCACAAACTGCTCCACCCATATCGATTAAAATAGCACCTAATTCTTTTTCACTATCATCAAAACATGCAATAGAAGAAGCATATCCTGAAAGAACGATGTTATCTACTCTAAGATCAGCAAGCTCCACGGCTTTTTTTAGATTTTTAATATGCACTTCTTGTGAGATTACAATATGTGTAGAAACTTCAAGGCGATTTCCGCTCATTCCTAAAGGATCTTCTACATGTTCAAGATCATTTACTTTAAAATTATAAGGTAATACATGAATGATTTCATATCCACTAGGTATATTTGCAGTATGTTTTGCTGTGCTTACTGCTCTGTGAATTTCTTTAATACCTATTTCATGATTTGGTATATTAACCACACCTATGCTATCTACGCTTTTTGCATAAGCACCTGAAATAGATACAATTACCTTATCATAATGCACGCCTGACATCATTTGTGCATCAGCTACTGCCTCTTCTATAGATTTTGAGGCAAGTTCTATATTGGTAATCGCTCCTTTTTTTATACCATTTGATTTTGACTTTCCAAAACCAATGATTTTAAGTCCTTCTTCGCTTTTTTGTGCTAATATGGCGCAAGTTTGTATTGAGCCTAAATCAATTCCTAAAATATTCAATTTGTATTTCCTTTATAATAGCGTTGAATTGGATATAATTCTATAAGTTTTTTTAATAATTCTTCCTTAAGTAAGGCTTGCTTGGTTTGTTTAGCACTTTGCTCTATGATGAATTTATATATTTCTTCTTTATTTTTATTTTCTAAAGTTTGTTTTGTGATCTCATAAACAATTGCTTTATCATCAAACAATACATAAGATTTAGCTTTGTTTGAGTCAAATACATGCATTAAAAACTCGCTAAATTCAGTATCATTCATCATATCACCTACTTTTGCATTTTTAGCTGAGTCGCGACTATAAGTTCCTATGTCTATGCCTTGGAAATTATCTAGGGCAAGTTTTGCTTTTTCTTCCAATAAGGCTTTGGTTTTTTCTTTAATGTAAAGTTTACTTACTTCGTTTTTAGCTTGCTCAAAAGTCATAGTTTGTATAGGATTTATTTTTATAACTTTTGCAACCATATAGCCATTTTCAAATTTAAAAGGCTTAATAAAATCATTTTCTTTAGCTTTTTGTATATTTTCTAAAGGATAATAAATATCAGCATCACTGATTGTGATATTTTTATCAAAACTAAGCTCATTTTTTCTTAAAGCTACATAGCTTTCGTTAGCTTTAAGTTTAAGCTTGGAAAGTTTTAAATCTTTTATCACTTTATCTTTGCTTTGTTCTAGACTTAGAATTTTCCCTGCAAAATCTTTATAATCATTTTTATTTTCTTCATAGTAAGCTTGAATTTCTTTATCTTCAACTTTGATTATATCAGGGTTTAAAAAATAAGTTGCAAGTTCGTAGCTTTTTTGTGTTTTATAAAGTTCTTTATTTTTCTCCCAAGTTTGTTTTAACTCTTTTTCATCAATTGCTATATTTTTGTTATCAAGTTTTATAGCTTGAACTTTTAAACTATCTTGCATTAAAAAACTTGCACCAAACATATCAAGCTCATTTGGTTTGATTTGTAAATTTAAAATAGCATTGATTTTTTTAAGTAATAACTCATCATGAATGATTTTTTCATAAGTTTTTGGTGTATAGTTGTTTCTTGCAAGAAGATTGTAGTATAAATTTTTATCAAAAACACCTGAAGCATTATGAAAGATTTTTTGATGTGCTAAATCATAAGCAATTTCTTCCTCGCTCACATTTAAACCTAAGGTTTTAGCATAAGAAAGTAGGAGTTTTTCTTGTATAAGTTCATTGATAGCTTGAGTATCTAAGCCATCTTTTTGTGCCTGTTCTTGTGTGTAGTTACCATTATTTAGCTGAGAATAATAGCTAAATAATTGAGAATATTTGAGATTAAACTCATCATAACTGATTTTTTCATCGCCTACTTTTGCAACAGAATTTGATCTATCGGTGTTAAAATCATAACTCCCCCAACCAACAAAGCCTGCTCCAACAAAAGCAATAACACTAATCCAAATAGTAACAACTAAATATTTTTTATGATGCTGCATCCAAGTGAGCATTTTTACCCCAATCCATAAATTAAATAAATTAAACCATACATTATAGATAATTTGTGATTAATACAAAATTAATTTTACATAGATTATGATAAATTTGTTTCAGCTAAATGGATAATTTTGCAAGAATTTTCAATTAAATCTATAATTTTACCTAATTCATAACTTGTTCTACCATAAGCAAATATGCCATAGCCCTTTACAACAACAAAATTTTGCCTTTGTTCTAGCATATAACGATAAATTTCAGTTTGTGATCTATCCTCCCAATCCTCATAACTTTTAGGATTATAAACTCGAATTTCTTCTAAAAAAATTTCACCAAAATAATCCTGAGGTGCTATAAAATCATGATTTAAACTCATTGATAAAGTGTAAGCTGGACAAGCAAAACATACAAATTTGGCTTCAGGTATATTCTCATATATACTTTTATGGATTTCAGAGTCATTGCTAGCTTCACTCCAACTATAATCTTTTGCAAATTTTAAAATGCTTAGATTTTTTTCATCTAGCTGATTTAAAAAAGTGTCATTTTTGTTTATAATAAAAGAACTTTGGGATAGTTTTGCTGAAACTGAACCATGGCAAATCCCAAAAAAATTTTTTTTAAACATTGAAGTAGAAAGCATTTTAATTTGAGAAATAATATTTTCTTTATTCATTAAAAACCTTGTTTTAAACTTTGCTAAGATATTATACTAAAAAAATTAAAAGGTTTATTTTGCAAAGTCCACATATTCCTGTTTTATTACAAGAAGTTTTAAATGCTTTTGATGATTTTGATAGTGGAGATTTTTTAGATTGTACTTTGGGTTATGGAGGGCATTCTAAGGCGTTATTGCAAGCTCATGAGAAACTAAGATTAATTGCTTGCGATAAAGATTTAGAAGCTTTAAATTTTTCTAAAGAGTTTTTAAAAAATTTTCAAGATAGGATAAGTTTTAACCATATAGGTTTTAAAGATATTTTAACTCAAATTTCAACGCAAAACTTAAGAGGAATTTTAGCTGATATCGGTGTATCTTCTTTGCAACTTGATAAAAATGATAGGGGTTTTTCGCTAAATTCTGATTTTTTAGATATGAGAATGGATCAAAACAATCCTTTAAGCGCTAAAGAAGTGGTAAATTCTTACAGCAAGGAAGCTTTGGAGCAAATTTTTAAAGACTATGGAGATCTAGCGCCGGTTGCCTCAATGCTTGCTCAAAAAATTATCAATGCAAGAAATCAAAAAGAGATTGTAAGCGCAAAAGAATTAAGTCAAATTATAGGAAATGCTAAGTTAAAAGGACGTAATGTATCTCTAGCTTTGCTTGTATTTCAAGCTTTACGTATAGAAGTAAATAATGAACTTGGTGAGTTAAAATCCTTACTTGAAAATATAGAAAAAGCAAAATTAAGAGATTGTAAATTAGCTATTATTAGCTTTCATTCTTTAGAAGATAGGATAGTAAAAAATACTTTTAAAAGATGGGAAAAAGACTGCATTTGTGATGAAAGAGCTATAAAATGTGAATGCGGTAAAAACCATAGTCTTGGGAAAATTTTAAGTAAAAAAGCTATAAGTGCCTCCAAAGAAGAAATAAGTTATAATAGTAGATCAAGTTGTGCAAAAATGAGAATTTTTTATTTTAGGTAAATAATGATTGAAGATGATTTTTTAAAAGAAAAGCAAAATATACGTGAAAAAATGTTGGAATATTCTAGGGCTATTAAAGAAGGTAGGCCTTATGAAGAATATGAGCAAAATTTTAATGAAAGTGATCGAATATTAAAAAATAGAATACAGCGTAAAAAAAGACCTAAATTTACAGACTTTGATGAAGAATATGAAGAAAAACCCAAAAAACAATCCGCTATTTATTTAAAAGAGGATTTGATTAATGTTAAATTAGAAGAAAAAAAGCCTTTTAAATTACAACTTAATTTTTTCAAAAAACAAAAAGAAAAATTTGATAAAAAAAATATTGCAAATTCTAAAACGTTTAAAAGTAGCAAATCACCACAAGAAGTAAAAAAAACAGAAAAAAAGCAAGAAAATAAAGATTCTCTTCAAATATCTAAAATTCTTACTCAAAGTAATGTCTTTGTCACTTCAAAATTTCAAGATTTAAAAGAAAAAAGAAAAGAAAAAGCTAAACTCAAGCAAGAATTAAAAGAGCAAAAAAAAATCAAACAAGAAAAAATAAAAAAAGCTCAAGAAGAATTAAAAGAAAAAGAAAAATTAGCTAAGCAAGAGCAAAAAATTTTAGAAGAAAAAGTAAGACTTGAAGAAAACCAAGAATATAATCAAGAAGATAAATATGAGCTTTTAGATAGTATAGTAAGTGATGAAAATAAAAATTTAAGTCCTAAAAATTTATTATACGCAGGTTTAATGATAGTATTTGCTTTATTGATATTTTTCCCACAAATTTATATTAGAAATCAAATTTATTATGTAAGTAGAGATATAGCAGATCTAAGATCGCAAGAGCTTGTTTTAGATGAAGAAAACAAAGAGCTTCAAAGACAGCTTGAAGCACTGTATTTTCAAAATCAAGTTTTAGACTTTTTAGATTAATCTTGTGTTTGAATGATTTTTTCTAAAACATATTGCTCGAGTTGATTTTTTGGAATTTCTTCTTTAATAGCTTGATTATAAATATTTTCTGCTATTTTTGAATATTTTTCATAAGCAAAATATGGAAAATGCAAAGCCCAGGCTTTTTTTAGTAATCTTTTGCTAATGATTTTTCTAGTGTAAATTTTAAAAATATCATAGCCAATAAAAACACAGGCAGTAACAAAAATAGCACTTAAAATACTAATATGAAAATCAATAATTGTTAAAAAATAATGTGTAATTAAAATTAGAGGAATGATAATTAAAGCACAAAAAAATGCATAAATAAGATAAGAATTAAACACTTTAAATTTAAAATTTAATTTTGCAGGATCTACCATCATGCCTTCATTAAGCAAGGCGTTTGCTTCTAGTAAATCTTTTAAATTAACAGGTTGATTTGAAACTTTAAAAATAAAGTTTAAAATAAATTCTTGTATTTTCATTGTTTTACCCAAAATTAGTATGTGATTTTTGTGATTTTAACATTTTTGTTTTTAAATAAACTAAATTTTTAAGTCTTGTAAATGAAATCTTGTGTTAAAATTTATATTATTTTAATATCAAAATGGAAGAAAAATGGCAGATTCTAGATTTATGATGAATGTAAAAGGCATAGGCGGAGCTTTTATTCCAAGAATTTTATTTCAGAGTAAGTTAAAAAATATTTTTTCTGATATCTTATTACTGAACACAGAAAAAAAAGAGTATATAAAAAAGAGAATAAATTATTACAATAAACTGACTTTTGATAGAGCAAAGCATATTGCATTATCACAAGCCGCTGAAAAAATAGGAAAATTCCCTTTTAAGAAAACTTCATTGGCTTATGATGCTTATGCTATTAGTAAATATTTTAATGATGATTTTTTATGGATTAAAGCTTTTGGTGATATTTCTTATATTTTAAAAGAAGCTTCAATTTGCAAAGATAGACCTATTTGCAATAATAACTATAATAATATAATTATGAAGTTAGATAAAAATAGACATTTTGTTTTCTTAAAGGATAAATATGTTTTTGAAGATAAAAAAAACATTGCTATTTTTAGAGGTGCTGCCTACCAAAACAATAGAGTGAAGTTTTTTGAAAAAAATATTTCAAATAAAAAATGTGATATTGGTCACACAGGAAAAGGTTATAATGAGTGGAAAAAAACATTTTTAAGTAAGCAAGATCAATTGCAGTATAAATTTTTAATATCACTTGAAGGTAACACTTTTGCTAGTAATTTGATTTGGTCGTTAAGTTCTAATTCTTTAGTTTTAGCCCCCAAAATGCGTTATGAAACTTGGTTTATGGAAGGAAAGTTAGTTCCAAATGAGCATTTTGCTTTGATTGATGATGATTATGAAAATGTAGAAGCTTTGCTTGATTATTATTTAGCTAACCCGCATAGAGCAAAAGAAATCATTCAAAATGCCCATGCTTACATAGAGCAATTTTTAGACGAAAAGATAGAATTTTATATAGGAATTTTAGTTTTAGCTAAGTATTTTTATTATTCTAATCAGCTTGATTTACCAAAAGATATTATTGATTTATTTGATTAAAAGGAGGGTTTATGCAAGAAATGGAAGTGGTATTTTTAAATGATGAGTTTGTAAAAGCTAGCGAAGCTAAAGTGAGTGTTTTTGATAGAGGTTTTATCTTTGGAGATGGAATTTATGAAGTAGTTCCTGTGGTAAATGCAAAAATAGCTGACAAAGAAGAATTTTGGGAGCGTTTTGAGCGTAGTTTGGCTCAAATTGAACTACAAATTCCTTATACAAAAGAAGAATTTGAAAATATTTTAGAGCAATTAATCATTAAAAACTCTCTTAAAGAAGGCGGGCTTTATATGCAAGTTACTAGAGGGGTTGCTAGTAGAAATTTTGCTCTTTTAAAGGGGTTAAAACCTACTATTATGGCTTTTGCTTTTGAATGTAAGGTGATTGAGCATGAGTATGCTAAAAATGGGGTGAGTGTTATTTCAACAGCTGATTTAAGGTGGAAAAGAAGGGATATAAAATCAATTTCTTTATTAGCTCAATGTCTTGCAAAAGAAGAAGCTATAAAAGCTAAGGTTTTTGAAGCATTTATGGTGGAAAATGCTTTAGTAACGGAAGCTTCTAGTAGTTCAGCTTTTATTATAAAAGATAAAACTTTAATTACCAAGCCATTTTCTAATGAAATTTTACCAGGAATTCGCCGTAAAAATATCTTAAAATTTGCAAAAGAACTTGATCTTAAAGTAGACCAAAGAGCTTTTAGTATGAAAGAAGTGTATGAGGCTGATGAGGTGTTTATTTCTGCAGCTACTTTTTTGATTTTGGGTGTTATAAAAGCAGATAGCAAGGTGATTAATGATGGTAAGGTAGGTTTTTATACTCAAAATCTAAGAGAAAAATATGTAGAAAAAATACAAAAAGAGGTTTTTTAATCAAAACCCGCATTAGTAAATTCTTTAGGATTATCAAGAGCGTAGCGGAATTTTTCCCAGTCTATTTGTTTATCCCAAATAGCTACTATTAAAGCTGCTACGCTATTACCACATAAATTTCCTACCGCACGAATTTCAGACATAAACTTATCCACGCCCAAAAGTATAGAAATAGCAGCCACAGGTAAAACCTCTCCCAAACTTGCTCCTAAGCCATTATTAGCTTCTGCTATATGCATATTAGATAAAGCTGCAAGTGTGCTTCCTAGTATGATAAAACCTGAACCAGTTACACCAACTGCACCTTTTGAGGCTATCATCAGTACGATTAAAATGCTAATTTCATGCGTTAAAGAAAGCTCTACATTAAAAGCTTGCGCAAGGAAAATCAAACTCATAGCCAAATAAATATTAGTACAATCAAGATTAAAACTATACCCAGTTGGCAATACCAAACCTACAGTGGCTTTTGAGATTCCTGCTTTTTCAAGTTTTCTCATAAGTGGAGCTAATGCTGATTCGCTAGAACTTGTAGCAAAAACTATCAAAACTTCTCTTGAAATAAAACGCATAAATTTAAAAATATTAACTCTGGCAATAAAACAAATAAGTCCTAAAACTCCAAAGATAAAAAGCAAAGAAGCAAATAGCATAACAATAAGTAAATATCCTAAATTTAATAAAGAATCAAGCCCATATTTTGCCACTAAAAAGGCCATCGCAGAAAAAGCGGCAATAGGAGAAAAATACATAATGATTTCTAGAATTTTAAAAACAAAACTTTGCATTATTTCTAAGGTTTTTTGTATAGCTTTTCTCTCATCAATTCTCATAAGCGAAATAATGAAAGCACAAGCTAGAGCTATAACTAAGATTTGTAAAGTTTTCCCCTCGCTAAAAGCAGCGATGATATCAGTAGGTATAGCGTCTTTTAAAATATGCAAAATCTCATTTTGCGCGCTTATTTCTATATTGTTATTGACAAATTGAGCTACACTATCTTTATCTAAGGTGCTTGGATCAAGGTTCATTCCTTTTCCAGGTCCCATAACATTTGCCATAAAAATACCAATAGCTAAAGCAAAAGTACTCACTACTTCAAAGTATAGTAAGGCTTTAGCGCCTATACTTCCAACTTGTTTTAAGCTTTCAAGACTAACAACCCCTAAAACAATAGTTAAAAATATAATAGGCCCTATGAGAATTTTTAAAGCTTGTATAAAATAATCTACCCCGATTTTACTAGCTAGTGCAAGTTCTTTATCTAATAAACCAAGGCTAATACCAGCTATAATTCCTATAATCACCCAAAAACCTAAATTTTTTAACATTTTTTTGAGCTTGCTTGGTTTTTCATGAGTGATTACTAGCACAAAAACTCCTTGTAATTTTAAAAACAACACATATTAGCAAATAAAAACTTATTTTTATGATTAAAATAAATAAAAAATAAACAATATTCTTAAAAATAAGAATTTTTTAGCTTATTTTGTAGCTAAAAGTAGCATTTTGTAGTATTTTTGTATTATTTATTATGAAATAAATAATGATAATGTTTATCTAAATTTAAGAAAGCTAGTACTATACTTGCGACTATGATTTTAAAAATGAATATCATTTCGGAGTAAAATAGTGTTTAAAAAAATAAGTTTGTTAATGATTTTTTTATTTTGTTCTATTGTTTATGCTAGAGAGATTGATTATCAAAAAGAAGCCCAAGCAATCAAACAAATTTTAAATGAAAGTATGATTTTATATAAAGAAAATAAAAATTTAGAAGCGAAAAAAAAGGCAGAAGATGCATACTTTCAGCATTTTGAAACCATGGAAGGTTCTATTGGGCGTAATGTCGGTAGAAAAGCCATTGTTATGGAGCGTAAATTTGTTAATTTAAGAAAGTTATATAAAGATAAAGAAGATTTTTCTAAAATAGAAGCTTTGATTAGTAGTTTGTATTTTGATTTAGATGAAATAGTTCCTATTTTAGAAAAGGGTTTTCAGCTTAAAGCTGAAGCTAGTGATGTAAATTATGATAAAAAAGCAGCTGAAAACTCATCTTTAAAAGCAGAAAAAGAACGCCAAGCACAAGCTGAAGCGATGTTTGCGGCTTTGCTTGGAGAGAATGTTAAAGAGCAAACTTCACAAAATTCAACTCAAAGTTTGATTGCTCAAGAGCAAGACGCTCAAAAAGATGAAGCATTGTTAGCTTTGCAAGAAGCTTCAGCTTTGGATGCAAGGTTGCAATTTTTAATGGATTCTATGATTTCAAAGCTTGATCAGGCTGTATTAGCTTTTGTAAATAAAGACTATCAAAAAGCTAAAGATTTGATTCAATCAGCATTGTTTGAAGATTATAGAAACTCAAAAGTAGAAGTTTTAGTAGCAAGATATACTAAAGCAGGAGTGGATAAAAAAATTCAAACTAAACTTAGAACTATTATAAGAAAAATCAATGCTAATACTTTAGATGAAAAAACTATTAGAGATGAAATTTCAAACATATCAGATTTATTATATGAAGCGTTTTTAGCTTTGCCTAAAGAAGAATTAGCTTTGCTTCAAGTTAAAGGCTTTGATGAAAGTACTATGAGTACTAAAAACTATACTAAAGTATATGATGATATGAAAATTGCTCTTAATGATATTTTGCAAAATTATGAGGGATTTAGTTTAAATAGTATAGATGCTTTACAAAATGTGTATTTGGATATTTTTGAAGCAAGTGGTATGGAAAGTAAAATTGGCGCTATTGATAGTGCTTTAAAATTAAAAATAGAAAGTTATTTTTCAAAAGGTGTTGCGCTTATTAAAGCAAGTGCTTCTAAAGAAGAATTAAAACAAAATTTTGACGAGCTTAGTGCCTTAGTGGAAGGCTCTTTGGATAAAATTCAAGAATCTTCGCCTATGTCTTTATTTATATGGGCTTTAGGTATTATTTTAAGAGAGGGTTTGGAAGCTTTAATTATCATTGTAGCTATAGTTTCATACCTAGTTCAAAGTGGCAATAAAAAGCGTTTAAATATAGTATATTCAGCACTTTGGAGTGGAGTGTTTTTAAGTTTTGTAACTGCATTTTTTATTTCATGGATTTTTAAAGAACAAGCAGGGCAAAGTAGAGAATTTTTAGAGGGCATTACTATGCTTGTGGCTGTTGTATTACTATTTTATGTCGGTTTTTGGCTTTTATCAAATGCGCAAAATAAAAAATGGGCAAATTATGTAAAAATTCAAGCAGTTGAAGCTATCTCAAATAATTCAGCAAAAACCTTATGGTTTAGTGTGTTTTTAGCTGTATACAGAGAAGGTGCTGAAACTATTCTTTTTTATCAAGCTTTATTATTTGATGCAAAAACAAGCACAGATTATAGTTTTATATTTATAGGATTAGCTAGTGGATTAATTATACTTATAATACTTTATTATTTATTAAAAGCTGGTGCTTTAAAAATACCAGTAAAACAATTTTTCTATATAACTTCATACATTATTTTTTATATGGTCTTTGTCTTTACAGGCAAAGGCATTGGTGAGCTCATAGAAGCCAAGGTTATTACACCAAGCTTACTTCCTTTTGATTTTGAAGGAATTTTATGGCTTGGAATTTATCCTTACTATGAGAGCATCATACCTCAGTTTATGGTTTTAATCTTACTCATTATGGGTATTTTTATAACAAAGCAAATTTCAAATAAAAGGGAAAAAATATGAAAAAAACTTTATTAAGTTTGGGTGCAGCAGCTAGTATTTTAGCTAGTTCAGTTTTTGCAGCAGAGGTGCCAATTGGCGATCCTTATGAATTAAATGGTATGGAAATAGCAGCAGTTTATTTACAGCCAATCGAAATGGAGCCAAGAGGGATTGATCTTGCAGCAAGTTTAGCAGATATTCACCTTGAAGCAGATATTCATGCATTAAAGGGCAATAAAAATGGCTTTCCAGAAGGTTTTTGGATTCCTTATTTAACTATAGCTTATAAGCTAACTAATCTTGATAATGGTAAAGTAAAAACAGGAACTCTTATGCCTATGGTAGCAGATGATGGTCCTCACTATGGTGCAAATTTAAAAATGGATACAGGTATTGGAAATTACGAGTTAGTATTTTTAATAGAAAGCCCAGAAAAACAAGGTTTTGGACGCCATGTTGATAAAGAAACGGGTGTTGGCAAATGGTTTGAGCCATTTTCAGTTAAATACAACTTTAAATACACAGGAAAACCTAAGTGATTTTTTCCCTAGCTTTTTGCTAGGGTTTATTTATAAAATTATTGATTTTATAAATAAATTCTATCAAAGAAGAGCCCATGTCGATTTATTTTGTACATTTTTTTGGAGTATTTTTTTCTTACGCACTTTTAAGTGCTTTATTTTTTTATAATCTAAAAAATTCTTTAGTGTTTAAACTTGCTTTTGTGGGTTTTGTTTTTTCTTATTTTGCTTTTTTTATTAGCGCTAAAACACTAAGTTATGATTTGTTGTATTTTTCTAATGATGTTTTATTTGTTTTATTGTTTTTAAGTGTTATCATTTTTTCTTTTATAAAAAATAATTTTTTAAAAGAAAAAATTCAAACTATTTTGCTTTTTTTATTATCTTTTGCTTTTGGTATAAAATATTTACATATTTCTATAGACTTTCCTATATTAAGCACTAATTTTTTAGATTCTTTAGCGATTAGTTCTTTTGGGCTTATTTTGCTTGCTTTTGTTGTGTGTTTTGGGGCTTATCTTTTTACAAGATGGTTAAGGGAATTTAAATTTAAGTTTTTAAATTTATTTTTATTTATTATTGTGATTTTTTATCTAAATGAAGTTTTAGCTCAAATTTTATTACACCTTATGAGAGAAGGTGTGATAGAAACAGAAAGTTTGTATTTAAGCTATGTGGCAAAAAGCGTATATTATGCTAAATTTTATACATATATATGGTTTTTATTATTGTTTATTTGTATAGTCTTAGCTCTAAAACAAAGAGTGGGAGAAAATACTAAGAAAAAAGATTTTGATATAGAATTTAGAAAAAATCAAGCAAAAAATTCAACTATAACTAGCTTTAGCGCAAGTATTTTTAGTGCTATGATTTTAAGTCTTTGTATTTTTCTCTTTTATGACTTACATGCTTCAAGACCGGTAACCATAGATGAACCAACCTATGTAGAGCCAAATGAAAATGATGAATTTGTCTTTGATGTAGCGATTTTAAGAGATAATAACTTACATCGCTTTGCTTATATTAGCGATGAGGGTAAGGTAGTGAGATTTTTCTTAATTAACAAAAGAGAAGATAAAGACTCGCCAGTAGCGGTTTTTGATGCTTGTAGTATATGTGGAGATATGGGGTATGTTAAAAAAGGTGGAGAGTTAATTTGTATTTCATGTAATGTTAGAATTTTCTTACCAAGTGTAGGTAAGGCAGGTGGGTGCAATCCTATCCCTATGAAATATAAATTTGAAAATGGTAAAGTTATCATACCTTTTTCAGAAATTTTAGATGGGGTAAATTTTTTCACTCAAGTAGTAGAAAAGAAAGTTTATGATCCTATTGACAATACTGAATTAATTAATTTAAAAGCACCAAGATCTTATGTTTATAAAGGTAGAACATATTTTTTTGCTAATGAAAAAAACTATGAAGAGTTTAAAAACGATCCTTTAAAATACATTGATATGAATAAAACATCAAGATATAGAATTCATAATTTATTAGGAAATGACTATGCAAATTAAGATTGTAAAAAATTCCATTTTTCAAAATAAAATTCAAAAATCTCTTGCTTTGCTAACGATTTTTTTAGCTACTTTACTTATGGCTACTATGTTAAATCTTACTTTGGGCATAGGTAATGAAATCACAAAAGAATTAAGAAGTTACGGATCAAATATTTTAGTTTTACCTAAAGGTGCAAGTTTAAGTGTGGAAGTGGGTAATAAAATCTATGAGCCTTTGAAAAATCAAAATTTTTTAGAAGAAAGCAAACTCCATACTATAAAAGAAATTTTTTGGAGAAATAATATCAACGCCTTTGCACCATTTTTAGATACCCAAGTAAAAATTCAAACTCCAAATGCAAATTATGAAAATATCTCTTTAGTGGGAACTTATTTTGATAAGGCTATAAAGGTGCAAGATGATGATGATTTTTATGCGGGTATTAAAGAATTATACAAATATAGTCAAATCAAAGGAAATTATCCAAAAGATGATAGTTTAGATGAAATAATGCTAGGAAAAGACTTAGCGCAAAAATATGATTTAAAAATAGATGATGAAATCACCCTGATACAAAATGAACAATTTTTTAAAGTAAAAATTGTTGGTATTATAGACTTAACTCAAGCCTTTTCAAATAAAATCATTACTTCTTTACTTTTAGCGCAAAAACTTTCTAAAAAAGAAGGTTTATTTGCTAAAGCAGAAGTTTCAGCTTTAACTATACCTGAAAATGATTTAGCACAAAAAGCAAGACGCGATGTAGATAGTCTTAATCAGCTTGAGTATGATCAGTGGTATTGCACTGCTTATGTAAGTTCTATTGCTTATCAAATCGCAGAAGATTTTAAAGGTGCTAGCACAAAAGTAGTGAGTGCGATTTCAGATGCAGAAAGTTTGATAGTATCTAAAATTCAATCTTTAATGGGTGTAGTTAGCATTATATGTTTAATCGTAGCTTCCATAGCCATATCATCTTTAATGAGTGCAGATATTTTTAGAAGAAAAAGCGAAATAGGACTTTTAAAAGCTTTGGGTGCTAGCACTTTGCAAATTTATATGATTTTTGCACTAGAAGGGGTTGTGGTAGCTTTAGTTGGGGCTGTTTTGGGCTTTGCTTTTGGTATAGGTATGTCAGAGATTATCGCCTTGAGTATATTTGAACATATCATTGAAATTTCTTGGATTATCCTGCCAATTTGTTTATTTTTTGCAGTGCTTATAGTATTTTTAGGGTGTTTGTTTTCTATCAAAGGAATTTCTAAACTTTCTACTTCAGAGGTTTTATATGGGAAATAATTTTTTTATGCAAGAGGTTTTTAAATCTCTTATTTTTTCTTATAAAAGAGTTTGTATTATTTTTATAGCTGTGTTCATGGGTGCTATGGTAAGTGCTTCGTTTTTTAATATTTATTTTGATATTGACACAAAATTGTCCAAAGAATTAAAAGCTTATGGAGCTAATTTTATCATCACGCCAAAAGATGATGAGCTTTTAAGCATGGATGAATTTAATCAAGCCAAAGAAAACTTGAAAGCAAAAGCTTTAACCCCATTTTTATATGGTTTTTATAATCTTGAAAGTTCAAGTGCGGTAGTTGTTGGGGTTGATTTTGCAAATTTAAAGCTTACCAAGCCTTTTATGGAAGTTTTAAAAGGAAGCTTTTCTTTGAGTGATTTTAGTGAAGATAGTGCCTTTGTGGGGGCTGATTTAGCTAAACAATTAGAGCTTAAAATAGGACAAGAATTACAAATTTACAACCCAAGTATATCTAAAATAGTCAAAGTAAAAATCAAAGCTATTTTAAGAAGCAATGATGAGCAAGATGGGGTTTTAATCATTTCTTTAAAAAAAGCGCAAGAATTAGCAGCTAAAGAAGTGATAAATTATGCTCAAGCTATTTTACTAGGTGATTATGAAAGCTTAGATCAAAAAGCAAAAGAGCTTAGCAAGGCTAATGTAGAAGCCAAAGTCATAGCTTCAGTATCCATTAGTGAAGGTGTGATTTTAGAAAAGATCAAGGCTTTGATGGCTTTGATTAGTTTAACTATTTTGCTCATTAGTTCTTTGAGTGTAAATACCACTCTTAGTGCAGTGATTTTTTCAAGAAAAAAAGAAATAGCCTTGCACCTTGCACTAGGGGCTAAGCATAAAGAAATCATCAAGCTCTTTGGAGCTGAAGTGTTTATTTTAAGTTTAAGTGCGAGTTTGCTTGGTGCTTTTTGTGGGTATTTTTTGGCAAATATTTTTGGGTATTTGATTTTTAATGCAAGTATAGATTTTAGATTGCTTTCAGTATTTTTTGCGGTACTTGTTTCTTTGGTATTTGCTTTTTTTGCAAGTATTTTACCGCTAAAAAAAGCCTTAAAAATCAATGTTTGTGAAAATTTAAAGGGTGAGTGATGAAAAATATTATAAAAATTTCAAATTTAAATCGTAATTTTAATGAAGTTAAAGCTTTACAAAATATCAACCTAGAAGTAAAGCAAGGCGAATGGCTAGCCATTATGGGCCCATCAGGTTCAGGTAAATCAACACTTTTAAATATACTTTCTTTGATGGATACTCAAAGTAGTGGGGAGTATTTTTTAGATGATAAAGAAGTTGGAAATTTAAGCGAAGAAGAAAAAAGCGTGATTAGAAGAGAAAAAATAGGTTTGATTTTTCAACAATTTCATTTAATACCTTATTTAAATGCCTTAGAAAATGTTATGCTAGCTCAGTTTTATCACTCAAGTATAGAACAAAAAGACGCTATAATGGCGCTAGAAAAAGTAGGGCTTTCACACAGACTTACGCATTTACCAAGCCAACTAAGCGGCGGGGAGCAACAAAGACTATGTATAGCAAGAGCTTTAGTGAATGATCCTGAAATTTTATTAGCAGATGAGCCAACTGGAAATTTAGATGAGGCAAATGAAAAAAACATTCTAGAACTTTTTTGTAAATTAAAACAAGATGGCAAAACCATAGTTTTAATCACTCATAATCCAGACTTAGCTACCTTTGCTGATAGAACTATCATTTTAAGCCATGGAGTGATGAAAAGTGAAAATTAAAAGTATAATTTTAGCTTGTTTATGTTTAGTTTTTTTAAGTGCGTGTTTTGAAAACAACAATAAAAATGGTGGTAAAATAGGCTTAAAAGCACCAGAAATCGCAGCAAAAAATTTACAAGGTGAGAAAATCAAACTAGCTGATTTTGATAATCTTATCGTTTTAACTTTTGTGGAGCAAGGTTGTGCATCTTGTTTAAAAGACTTACCGCTTTTGGAAAAACTAGCTAACGAATATCCTAAAAAAATGACTATTTTAGCGCTTGATTCTATAGATAAGGGTAAGGATTTTGAAGAATTTGCTACAAAATATGATTACAAAAATATCACATTTTTGCAAGATGATTTAGATATCTCATGGCAAAGATTTAGCGTTTTTGCAGTGCCAACTACTTTTGTCATTAAAGATGGTGTTGTACAAGATAAAATCATAGGAGAAAAACCATGGTCGCAACTAAAAGCTTCTATTGCTTCTTGGCTTTAATAAGCATTTTTTTCTTTAGTGCATGCTCAAATAACGAATTTCAAACCTTAAATTCAAATCAAAACTATACTTTCAAATATGATGGTTTTGAAAAAACCTTAAAAACACAAAATGCAAATCAAGCTTATGCTTTATTTTTTTTCACGCAAGATTGTGGTGCGTGTAATGCGCAAATTTCTATGCTAAACGAGCTTTATAAGGAAAGAAATTTTCCTATTTTAGCGGTGTTAAATGGAGTTAAGTCAAAAGAAGAAGCTCAAAAAATTCTTTTGGAAAAAAAGTTAGATTTACCACTTTTATATGAAGCTAAAGCAAGTTCATTTTTGTCTAAAGCTGTGGATGGAATTTATGGCGTGCCTGTGATAGTTTTTTATGATGAAAAAGGTAAAATAAATGAAAAATTCATCGGACTTACCCCAAAAAGTGTTTTAGAAAATAAGATTAAATTTCTGCAATAATGTTTAAATTTTTAAAAATGTACGAATTTTAGTACACAAGGTTTATTTAAACCCCAAAGAAAATTTCAGGTTTTAATCTAAGCATTAAACAATATGCAGCCAAACTAGCTTGCTCTCTTGTATAGTTTCTATTGCCTTGTATATGAATGCATTCTTGTAAAAAGGTTCCATCTTTATACATAGCTCCTATGTAGATGGTGCCTGCTTTGGTATTTTTATCATTTTCTTCTCCAGCTACCCCACTAAGCGCTAAAGCAAAATCACAATTTGTGGTTTTAAAAACCCCTTTTAACATAAAATAAATACAACGATCAGAATATTCCCCAACACTTTCTAAGGTATCATTGCTCACCCCAAGCCAAGAATTTTTTAAACGATTAGAATAAGTGATCAAAGAACCCTCAAATATATTAGAAATTCCTGAATTTTCAGCAAATTTTGAAGCACAAAGTCCTGCGGTGCAACTTTCTGCAAAGGAAATTTTTAAGTTTTTTTCTAAAAGTTTTTTGGCTATAAATTTAATAGGATCATTTCCTAAAAATACTTTTCCCGTAAAAAGTTTAAAAACTCCTTTTAAAAAGCCCTCTAGTTTTCCATACTGACTAGTGCTTGCTCTAATACAAATGAGATTATCTAATAATGCACTTGAGCTAGTTTGAATTTCAAAAGAAGTAGTAAGTGTGCTAAGTAGGATATTTGCGCTCATTTCATCTATATCTAAAAGACAAAAATACGCATAGTCAAGTTCAGGATTTTGTAAAATCATAGGCAATTTTTGTTCTATATTTATATTTAATAAATTAATATGGCATTGCTCAAAAGAACTTAAAAAGGAATTTTTTTCACGCAAAGCTTTTGAAGGCACTAAAGTATCATTTTCTAAGATTAAAACATCATCATTTAAGGTTGCTATGATTTTAGCTATGGTTGTATAGTATTCACTAATGCTAAAAATGGTTATATAATCATATTTTTTAGAAAGTTTTTCAAGTAAAAAAGGAAGTTCTTTGTCAGGTTTGTTTATAAATTTTAACTCATGAAGTTCTAAAAACTGCTTTTTGTATTCTTCTTGTATATAATGCATATAATTTTCATTAATAATAATTTCACTACCTATAATGATGATAAGATGTTTCATGATTTTCCTTTTTTTCTTGCGATTATAACAAAAAAATAAGTGCAAATTAAAAGTATTTTAAGTAGAATTTACTATTTTTAAATTTTTCAAGGTGGATTATATGGATTATAAAGATACGCTATTGCTTCCAAATACGACTTTTGCAATGCGTGCAAATTTAGCAGAGCTTGAGCCTAAGCGTTTTAGCAAGTGGTTTGAAAACAACTATGCTTATGAGAAAATGAAACAAAAAAGACAAGGGGTAAGTGAGAATTTTACCTTGCATGATGGCCCTCCTTATGCTAATGGGCATTTGCATATTGGCCATGCTTTAAATAAAATTTTAAAAGATATCATCATAAAAATGCATTATTTTCAAGGTAAAAAAGTGCGTTTTACTCCGGGTTGGGATTGTCATGGTTTACCGATAGAACAGCAAGTTGAAGTTAAGCTTAAAGATAAAAAGCAAAGTTTAAGCAAAAAAGAAATTCGTGAGTTTTGTAGAGAGCATGCGAGAGAATTTGTAAATATCCAAAGAGATGAATTTAAGTCTTTGGGTGTGATTGCTGATTGGGATGAGCCATACTTGACTATGAAAAATGCTTTTGAAGCAGATATTTACAAAGCTTTATGTAAAATCGCTAAAAAAGGACTTTTGCTAGAAAGAAGCAAGCCTGTTTTTTGGAGCTGGGCTGCTAAGAGTGCATTAGCAGAAGCTGAAGTGGAGTATGAAGATAAAGAAGATTATTCTATTTTTGTAGCTTTTGAGCTTGATAAGACTTCCCTTGAAAAGCTAGGTGTAAAAAAAGCTAAAGCAGTTATTTGGACTACCACACCTTGGACTTTGCCAGCAAATCAAGCTATATCTTTAAATCCAAATGAAAAATATGTTATTACTAAAGAAGGTTATATTTTTGCTAAAGCCTTACTTGAAAATATGATCAATAAAAACTTCACTCAAGGAAAAATTCAAAAAGAACTTTTGGGTTCTGAATTTGAAAATTTAAGTGCTATTAATCCACTCAATCAAAGAAAATCCACTCTTATTTTAGGCGATCATGTTTTAATGGAAGGTGGAACAGGGCTTGTGCATACTGCACCAGGACATGGTGAGGATGATTATTATGTGTGCTTAAAATATGGCATTGAAGTGATTATGCCAGTAGATGATGGTGGGTGTTATGATGAAACGCTAAGAGCTAAAGGACTTTTACCAGAACATTTGCTAAATGAGTTTATAGGACTTCATATTTTTAAAGCAAATGAGCGTATTTTAGAATTGCTTGGCGAAGCTTTGCTTGAAAGTTCTAAATTTACACATTCTTATCCATTTTGTTGGAGAACACATAAACCGGTTATTTATAGAGCTACAAAACAATGGTTTATCTTAATGGATGAGAAAAAACTAGATGGAAAATCTTTAAGAGAGCTAGCGCTAGAACAGTTAAATAATGTGAAATTTTACCCAGAAAGTGGTGTAAAAAGACTTAGTTCTATGATAGAAAATCGCCCTGATTGGTGTATATCAAGACAAAGAGACTGGGGTGTGCCTATAGCGTTTTTTAGAGATAAAAGCACTAAAGAAGTGATTTTTGATGATGATGTTTTAGATCATTTAGTGGGAATTTTTGAAGCAAATGGAGCTGATGCGTGGTGGGATTTAGAAATAAAAGATTTATTACCGCCAAATAGCAAATATGATCCAAATAATTTAGAAAAAGTTTATGATATTTTAGATGTTTGGTTTGATAGTGGTAGTACTTGGGAAGCAGTATTAAACTCAGCAAGATATGATGCAGGAGAATATCAAGCTTCAATGTATCTTGAAGGAAGTGACCAGCACCGTGGGTGGTTTCAAAGCTCACTTTTAATTTCTACTGCTATCAATCACAAAACCCCATATAAAAACATACTTACTCATGGCTTTACTGTTGATGAAAAGGGTCAAAAAATGAGTAAATCTAAGGGTAATGTGATTTTACCTCAAAATGTAGCTAAAAATTATGGGGTAGAAATTTTAAGACTTTGGATAATGCTTAGTGATTATTCAACGGACTTAAAAATTTCAGATAATATCTTAAAACAAGTAAGCGAGCAGTATAGAAAGATAAGAAATACTATAAGATTTTTACTTGCAAATACTAATGATATGGAATTTTTAGAAACAAAAAATTTCACACTTTTAGATAAGTGGATTTTAATGCGTGCAAAAGTTGCTTTTGAAGCATGTGAAGCTGCTTTTGAAAAATATGAATTTGCAAAAGGCTTTAGTGTGCTTTTAAATTTCTTAAGTGCGGATTTAAGTGGAATTTACTTAGATGTGTGCAAAGACAGATTATATTGTAATGCAAAAGATGATACAAAGAGAGTAAGCGCGCAAAGTGCTATGGTGCTAATAGCTAGAAAACTTTTTGCGCTTTTAGCTCCAAGTCTAACTTATACCATAGATGAAGCTTTAGAGCATGCAAATGTGGCTATTAAAGAAAATGCTAAAGATGTGTTTGATTTGGTATTAAAAAATGGCTTTGATTATGAGTATAAAATCGAGGATGAATTATTTATAAAATTAAGAGAAAAATTCTTTGAGCTTGTTGATGTGTTAAAAAAAGATAAAATCATCAAATCAACTCTAGAGTTAAGCTTGCAAACAAGTGCAAATGAACTTTTAAGTGAAGATATTGAAGAAGTAGCTGATTGGTTTATGGTAAGCTCGGTAGAAAGCTTAGATGATAAAGAAGCTTTGAGTGAGTTTAAAATAGATGATCATAGTTTTAAAATCGTGCGTTCTTCGTTACACAAGTGCCCAAGATGTTGGAAGTTTTTAGCAAAAGAAGAAGAATGCTTATGTCCAAGATGTAATAGCGTGGAAAAAGCAAAAAATGTTTGAGCAAGCTTTACCTTTTAGCGTGGTGGTGATTACTTTATTGAGCTTTTTATTGATCACGCTTTTTTTGTTTTATTTGGTTAAAAAAATTAAGGATAAATAATGGTAACTTTAAAAGAAGCTTTGAAATTTTCAAATGAAGAATTAGAAAATCTAAAAAAAGAATTAAATGAAAAAGCATATCAGCAAAAGCATTTAGGTGCTTATGTAGAGCAGTTTTTAAATAAAGACTTAAGCACTTCAGGTGCAGGTGTGCCAGTAGCTATAAAAGATAATATTAGTGTAAAAGATTGGGAGTTAACTTGTGGTTCTAAAATTTTACAAGGCTATGTGGCTCCTTATGATGCAAGTGCTATTGTAAATTTACGCAAAAATAATTTTGCTCCATTTGGAAGATGTAATATGGATGAGTTTGCTATGGGAAGTACGAGTGCGACTTCTTTTTATGGTAAGACTTTAAACCCACTTGATAATGCCAAAGTCCCAGGTGGAAGTAGTGGAGGGAGTGCTACTGCAGTTGCTGCGGGGATAGCTTTGGCAAGTTTGGGTTCAGATACGGGTGGTTCGGTAAGACAGCCTGCTGCATTTTGTGGTTGTGTTGGATTTAAGCCAAGTTATGGAAGAGTTAGTAGGTATGGTTTAGCAGCGTATTCTTCAAGCCTTGATCAAATCGGAGTTTTAACGCAAAATGTTGAAGATGCTGCGATTTTATATGATGCTATTGCAGGTTATGATGAAAAAGATAGCACAAGTGCAAACATAGCTTTTGAACCAACCGCGCCAAAACTAAATGCAAATAAAAAGCTAAAAATAGCTGTGATTAAAAACTATGTAGAGCAAACTAATGATGATGTAAAACAAGCCTTATTAAAAACCATAGATATGTTAAAAGCAAATGGCCATGAGATTGTATATAAAGACTTAATGGATTCTACATTTGATGTTGCGGCTTATTATATCATAGCAGCGGCTGAAGCAAGTGCAAATTTAAGCCGTTATGATGGCGTAAGATATGGTAGAAGAAGCGAAAAATGTGACAATCTTAGCCAAATGTATGTAAATAGTAGAAGCGAGGGCTTTGGAGAGGAAGTAAAAAGAAGAATTTTGTTAGGAACCTTTGTTTTAAGTAGTGGGTATTATGATGCATACTATATCAAAGCACAAAAGGCTAGAAGATTTATCAAGCAAAAATATGAAGAAATTTTAAATGATTGTGATTTGATTTTTATGCCAGTTGCTCCAAGTGTTGCTTTTGGCTTTAATGATATTAAAACTCCGGTGCAAATGTATTTAGAAGATGTATTTACTATTTCAGTGAATTTAGCAGGACTTGGTGGTATTAGTGTACCTGTAGGAAAAAATGAAAATGGACTTAATATCTCTGCTCAACTTATATGTAAAGCTTATGATGAGCAAACTTTGTTAGATGGTGCTTTAAGCTTGGAAGAAATTATCAAAAACAAATAAAGGAAAAATTATGAAAATCATCAAACGCGCTTTGACTTTTGAAGATGTTTTGCTAGTTCCTCAATATTCTGAGGTTTTACCTAAAGAAGTAGATATTAAAACAAGGCTTACAAAAAATATCACTTTAAATATGCCTTTAATTTCAGCTGCTATGGATACAGTTACTGAGCATAGAGCCGCTATTATGATGGCAAGACTTGGTGGCATAGGGGTAATCCATAAAAATATGGATATAGCTTCACAAGTTAGAGAGATAAAAAGAGTTAAAAAAAGTGAAAGTGGCGTGATTATGGATCCTATTTATATAGGACCTAAAGCAAGTGTGAAAGAAGCATTAGAACTCATGGCTGAATATAGAATTTCAGGAGTTCCTGTGGTAGATGAGAATAAAACTCTAATAGGAATTTTAACTAATCGTGATTTGAGATTTGAAACTAATTTTGATAATTTAGTAGAAAATGTAATGACAAAAATGCCTTTAATCACTGCTAAAAAGGGTTCTACTTTAGATGATGCAGAAAGGATTTTTTCTACTAATAAGGTAGAAAAACTTCCTATTGTAGATGAAAATAACCACTTAGAAGGCTTAATCACTATAAAAGATTTAAAAAAGCGTAAAGAATATCCAAATTCAAATAAAGATGCCTATGGAAGATTAAGAGTGGCTGCAGCTGTGGGTGTGGGTCAGCTTGATCGTGTAAAGGCTTTAGTAGAAGCTGGAGTTGATGTTATAGTAATGGATAGCGCGCATGGGCATTCTAAAGGGATTATTGATACATTAAAAGCAATTAAGGCTGAATTTAATGTAGATGTAATAGTAGGAAATGTTGCAAGTGCTAAAGCGGTTAAAGATTTATGTGAAGCAGGTGCGGATGCTATTAAGATAGGTATAGGGCCTGGAAGTATTTGTACTACACGCATTGTTTCAGGTGTGGGTGTGCCTCAAATTTCAGCTATAGATGAATGTGCGATAGAAGCAAGTAAATACGGCGTGCCAGTAATCGCTGATGGGGGTATAAAATATTCAGGCGATATTGCAAAAGCTATTGCAGCAGGTGCAAGTAGTGTGATGATAGGTTCACTTTTAGCAGGAACTGATGAGAGTCCAGGTGAGTTATTTACTTATCAAGGAAGACAATATAAGAGTTATCGTGGTATGGGAAGCTTAGGCGCTATGCAAAAAGGTAGTTCAGATAGATATTTCCAAGAAGGTACGGCTCAAGATAAGCTTGTGCCTGAAGGTATTGAAGGTAGGGTGCCTTATGTAGGAAGTATAAAAAGCGTAGTGCATCAACTTTTAGGTGGGCTTAGATCTTCTATGGGTTATGTAGGCGCAGTAGATATCAAAGCTTTCCAAGAAAGAGCTGAATTTGTAGAAATCACCGCAGCAGGGTTAAAAGAAAGCCATGTGCATGATGTAACTATCACTGCTGAAGCACCAAATTATAAGGTAAGTAATTAATGGAATTTGAAGATCACATCAAACAAGCTGAGCTTTCTTTGGAAAAACTTAACGATAAAGATTTAGACCTTAAAACTTGTGTGGAAATTTATAAAGAAGGTTTAAAAAGTATCAAACAAGCAAGAACTATGCTTGAAAATGCTAAATTAGAAATCGAGCAAGTAGATGAGTAGCGTTGCAGCCTTGCAATTTCCCACTTTGGCTTTGAGTGAATCAAGGCTTGATTATTATCTAAAAGCTGCTAAGGAAAGTGGTGCGAATTTGGTGGTTTTAGGTGAGTATGTTTTAAATAGCTTTTTTAGTGAGCTAAAAACTATGCCAAAAAGTATGATCAAAGAGCAAAGTCAAAGCAAAAAAGCAAGCTTGATAAAGCTTGCTAAAAAATATGATTTAAACATTATTGCACCTTTCATAAGTGTTGAAAATGATGGCTTAAAAAAACTATGCTTAAAAGTAAGCCCACAAAATGTAAAAGCATATGAACAACAAATTTTAATGCCTTATGCACACTGGAATGAAGAAAAATTTTTTAATAATAAAAAAACTGATAAGCTTAAACTTTTTACTTTCACACATGAGGGCTTAAAATGTGCTTTGCTTTTTGGCTTTGAGGCACATTTTGATATCTTTTGGCAAATGATCATGAAAAAAAAGATAGACTTAGTCATCATTCCTACAGCTAGTACTTTTGAAAGTAATCAAAGATGGCTAGAACTTTTAAAAACAAGAGCCTTTTTAAACTCAACAAGCATTTTAAGGGTTAATCGTATAGGTAATTTAAAGCAAGAAAATGAGTGGAAATTTTATGGAGATAGCTTTTTTATTAATGCTTTTGGCGAAGTGCAAGAGCAACTTGGCGATCAAGAAGAAATGCTTGTGGTAGAAGTTAGTAAAGCAAATGAAGCTAGAAATTTATGGGGTTTTGATAAGCTTATAAAAAATTATGAAGAATAAAATTTATTTTAGTTTTTTAAAAAGTAAAAACAATGAGAGATTTTATCTCTAAGGGCTTTTTATATTTTATTTTTAGTAAATAAATGATAGAATTTTGCCTTAAATTTTCAAAAAATTTGAGGCAAGAATGCAAAAAATTCATTTTATAGGTATAGGTGGTATTGGAATTTCAGCTTTGGCGAGATTTTTAAAAGAACAAGGCTTTAAGATTAGTGGTTCTGATATCAAAGAAAGTAAAATCACAAAAGAATTAGAAAAAGAAGGTATAGATATAAAAATTCCTCATCATAAAGACAATGTCAAAGATGTGGATTTAGTGGTGTATTCAGCTGCTATCAAAGAAGACAATGAAGAATTAATTAGTGCAAAAAAACAAAACATCACAACACTTTCAAGAAAAGAAGCCTTGCCTATGATTTTAAAAGACAAGAGAGTTTTTGCAGTTGCGGGAGCTCATGGCAAAAGCACAACTTCAAGCATTTTAGCAAGCTTGATAGAAGCTTCTGTGATTATTGGTGCAGTGTTAAAAGAAAGTGGCACTAATATGCTTTATAAAGAAAGTGAAAATCTCATCTTTGAAGCTGATGAGAGTGATAGTTCTTTTTTAAATTCAAATCCTTATTTGGCTATAGTGACTAATGTTGAAGCAGAACATTTAGATCATTATGGAAATGATCTTGAAAAATTACACAAAGCTTATGAAGACTTTTTGCGTTTGTCTAAAATTCAAGTGATTAATGCTGAAGATGAGTTTTTATCAAGTTTAAATTTAAATAATGCAAAAAAGCTTTACCCAAGCAAAGATATCACAAATATTTATATGAAAGTAGAAAATTTTAAGCCAAAAACCTATTTTACACTTAAAGATTTAGGTGAATTTAGCGTTTTTGGCATGGGTGAGCATGTGGCGATGGACGCTGCTTTGGCTATTTTGGTTGCGAGTGAATTTATAAGCACAGAAGAGCTAAGAACTAAGCTTTTGAAATATCAAGGGATTAAAAAAAGATTTGATATTTTGTTTGCAAATGAAAATATGGCTTTGATTGATGATTATGGGCATCATCCAACAGAAATCAAAACAACACTTAAAGCAGCAAGTGTGTATGCAAGGCTAGCTGGATATGAAAAAATCATAGCTATTTTTGAGCCTCATCGTTATACGCGTTTAAGTGCAAATATAGAGTATTTTAGTGAAGTTTTAGCAAATGTTGATGAGCTTTATATTTTACCTGTGTATGCAGCAGGGGAAACTAAAATAGAGATTAATATGCAAAAATACTTTCCAAAAGCTAAATTTATAAAAGAAATTAAAAGAAAAGAAAATGCTATTTATCTTGATGATGAGTTGATTGAAAATGGTTTGGTAATAGGCTTTGGTGCGGGAGATATTAGCATAAAGCTCAGGGGAAAGTATGTTTAAGATTTTTTTATATATCTTAGCTTTTTTTGCGATTTTACTTTTTTTTGTTTTTTTGCGTAAAAAAATAGGTAAGATTAGTAATTATCTTTTGATTTTAGTATTGATTTTGATGGTTGCTTTTGCGATTAAATTTGAGTTAAGTGCCACAAGAAGTGGTGTTTTAAAAAAAGAAACACTCAATGCGTTTTTACAAGGACAAAGTCTAATTTGCAAAGATATTAATGTCACTAAAGAGTATTTTAACTTTGAGCATGGAACGCAAAGTTTTATTTCAAATGGTAAAAATAAACAATTTAAAGCCTATGTTTTTGATATAAAAGATTGCAAGGTAGATAAATAATGCAAGAGCAATTTTTTAAAAAGCTAGATTTAGATGGCTATATAGAAGACTTTAGGGGACTTTTTGCAAGAGATAAAGAAATTTTTTTACAAGGTGATAGTAAGCTTCATTATAAAAGAATCAACGAACTTTCGCTGATTAATTTTAATCCTCCACCTATGATAGAAGGGCTAAATAGTGCTTTAACTCATCTTAGCAAGCAAGGAATTTTACATTTAAGTCAAAGCTTTGAATTTATTAAAATCTGTATGTATTTTAGATACTTAAAGGGCTTAAAATTTGAAGAAAGTTTAAAAGAATGGCTTTTAAAAATAGAAATTCCACAGGCTATTTTAGAGCTTTTTGAGTATTTTGATGAAAAGGGTGAGATTAAAGAAAGTGTTGATGAAAGACTTGTTAATCTAAATTTAGCTCTAAAAATGAAAAAAGAAAGCTTGGTAGCTGAGTTTAAAAAACTCACCTATACTAAAAATCTTAGTGCTTATTTAATTGATACGCAAATTCATCTTATCAATGGTATGGAAGCTTTGCTTTTACGTGGCGGATTTAATCATGTCTTAAAAGCAAAAATCATAGGTAGAAGTAGTGGCGGTGG